>CAZGDG010000034.1:22739-27691 GCA_964524415.1 uncultured Flavobacteriaceae bacterium | reverse complement strand
TGGTCAGTGCAACTATAGCCACGTTGTTAATAGTAAATATAGATGAGGTTTCAACGCCATCTACCCGAAGTGCGTTTAACAAAAAGTAAATGGAACCATAATTAACAGCGCCAAGCGCTATTCCAAAAGGTATCGCCCTTGGATGAATTTTTCTTTTCTCTTTCACTCTTTTAATAACCACCAGAGTAAGCCCTATGATTGCAGCTATGGCAAAAATGGTGGCAGAAAATAAAGGAATGTAGTCATCTGGGGCAAAATAATTTATGGATGTATCAACTATGCCAGAGCCAAAAAACACAAGAAAGGGCAATATCATAATCGCCCGTTTCATTCTAATGCTCTCTCTAGAAACGCTCGAGGTGAGATATACAGCGATAAGTGCTAGAACAATACCTAAAATTTTCAATAAGCCAAGACTTTCCTTAAACACAATAACTCCGAAAAGTATTGGGATGATAACGCTCATTTTACTTGCTACAGAAGCCACCGAAAGCCCATTACGCTGTGCTGTAAGTGCCATGAGATAAAACATGATAATAAATAAAGCTCCCAATGCCACTGCTGGTGCAAACCAAGAGCTAGAAAGTATTGCATTAAAACTTAATTGTTTATGAGAAAAAATGAAACCACAAAGTGATGCCGTTATATAATTGAAAACTATGGCGTCTAAGGTATTTACGCTGTATTTGTCAAACGATTTAAACAGGACGAAAATAGCTGTTGATGATAAGATGCTTAATAGGAGATATATCAAAACAACTCTTTTTTAAGTTCGAATAGTTGTATAACATCCTCCTTTTTTTCGTCAATATTCCAAACCTTTAGACCTAATTGGCTTGCGCTTGCAGTATTTTCTTCAGTATCGTCTATAAACAAGCTCTCTTCGGGCATTAATTGATTTTCGTCTAAGACAAATTCAAAAATGTCGCTATTTGGTTTACGCTTTTTTATTTCATGCGACAAATAGAAAGCATCAAAACAAGATTTGAATTCTTCATAGAAAGTAACCTTTGATTTCACCGCGTTGATATGCAATTCGTTCGTATTGCTCAACAAAACAAGTTTGTAGTCGTAATTTTCCTTTAATTGTTTTAAGAAGTTTAAGCGATAGATAGGAAAATCCTTTAAGATATAATTCCAGGCCTCTATGATTTGTGCTTTATCTAGCGTATTGAATTTTGTCAAATAAAAATCTATGAACGTTTCTGTTGAAATTTGGCCCATTTCGTAAGCAATATTAGTAGCTAACATATCATCATCAAAATGCTCAAGTTGAAATAGCTCAAGTGCATTAGACATGGCGCCTTCCTTGTCTAGATTTATAAAGACATCTCCAAAGTCAAAAATGATGCTCCTAATTTTGCTCATAGATCCTTAAAGTATCGTTTAAAATATTCTTTTGAGATTTTAATTTACCCTTTATTTTAGGCGCTTTGATTCCGGCTCCTAAAGTCAAGTTTCCAGTAAATACTCGTGCTTCGTCCCACAGACCTGTGTCTATAAAAGATTGAAGTGTTTGTGTGCCGCCTTCAACTATTAACGAGTTAACATTACTTTTAAAGAGACGGTTACAAACTTGCTGTGCAACCGGTTTACTGAAATCTATACTGTCCTCGTTCAATAAAATGGTTTGTGCGCTGTTATCCGTAACATTAAAATTTTTGATGTCTGTTTTTAAGCGGCCCAAAACAAAGCGTGCTGGATTGTCGCCAGTCCAATCTCTTACCGTTAGCCGCGGATTGTCTTCTTTTACTGTGTTGTTTCCAACTAAGATTGCTTGTTCTTCCGAACGCCATTTGTGAACCAATTGTCGCGAGTACTGGTTAGTAAGCCAAACGGGCTGTTTCTTATCTTTTGTAAATGGTGCTATAAAGCCATCTATGGATTCTACCCATTTTAAAATAATGTAAGGTCTTTTTTTAGTTATAAGGGTGAAAAAGCGTTTGTGGTGATTTTTGCATTTTTCTTCGAGAACGCCAACTGTAACGTCACGACCAGCATCTCTTAATTTTTCAATCCCTTTTCCGGCAACTTCAGGATTGTCATCTTTACAACCTATCACTATTCTGGGAATCTCATTGGCTATGATAAGGTCAGAGCAGGGAGGTGTCTTTCCATAATGGCTACATGGCTCTAAGCTAACATATAATGTGGCTTGTTTTAGGTCTTTTTTGTTTGCGACAGAATTAATGGCATTGACCTCGGCATGAGGGCCTCCATAAGCACTTGTGTAACCTTCTCCAATAATGGTGTCATTAAGCACAATAACAGCTCCTACCATCGGATTTGGCCGTGTTGTTCCTAAGCCATTTCTGGCAATTTGGAGACAACGATCCATATATTTTTCATCTGAGGTCAACTGGTGTTGTTTATTTTAAGTGTTGCGTCTGTTATTGGGTTCATTCTAAAGAAATCTTATCTCAAGAATCTTTATTTGTGCTAAGCGCTATTATTCAGTACTGCCTAAACTAATATTTTAAACAAACTCCATATTCAAACGGTAATTGTTAAACCACTTTATTCCGTATCTTCACAGCGTGAAAAATAATGCTGTGAGTTTGGAAAAATTGGTGCGTAAAGATACTATTGTTATTCGAAAGATAGAACCATCGGACAATTCTAAAATAGCAAAAACCATTCGTTCGGTTTTAATAGAAATGGGTGTGCCTAAAGTTGGTACAGCATATGAAGACAAAGCCTTGGATTCTATGTTTGAAACCTATATAGATAAAAGGAAGGCTTACTTTGTAGTTTCGGATGGTAACACGATTTATGGTGGAGCAGGTATTGCACCTTTGGACAACTATTCAGGTAATATTTGCGAATTACAAAAGATGTATTTCTCCAAAGAGATAAGAGGTTTAGGTTTTGGGTCCAAAATGATGCGTCAATGTTTGGATTTTGCAAAAGAAGTTGGTTTTGAAAAATGTTATCTCGAAACTATGCCTTACATGACAGATGCCCAAAAACTCTACAAAAAATTTGGGTTTAAATCTATAGACAAACCTCTTGGAGATACTGGGCATTATTCGTGTACCGTTTGGATGATAAAAGACTTGTAGCATTGAAAATTATTGATTTAAAAATTAGATTCCATAATCTTTTGGATTCAATTTATGGAAAGGATGAAGTTGATAGTTTTTTTTATTTAGCTACCTCACACATTCTAAATAAGAGTAGAGTTGATATTGCTTTACAGCCAGATTACTTCGTAGATAAGCCTAGTATTGTTTGTTTTTCAAAAATTATCTCAGCATTACAGCATCAAGAACCTATACAATATATCCTTGGCCATACTGAATTTTATGGTCTCAACTTCACGGTAAACGAGCACGTGCTTATACCAAGACCTGAAACTGAGGAGCTTGTAGATATCGTGGTTAAGTCCCAAAAAAATCCTGAAAAGACTATAAACATTTTAGATATTGGTACCGGTTCAGGTTGTATTGCTATTAGTTTGGCCAAGCATTTAAATCAATCAAGGGTATACGCCTTAGATGTCTCCGAAAAGGCACTTCGTGTCGCATCAGAAAATGCTATTTCTAATCATGCAGATATCGAATTTTCGAAAGCCGATATTTTAAATGATAATACATCGCATGAAGTCTTCGAGGCCGTTCAATTTGATGCCATTGTTTCCAACCCGCCCTATGTGCGTGAACTGGAAAGACAAGCGATGCAGCCCAATGTACTGGATCATGAACCGCACCTCGCTTTGTTTGTTAAAGACAACGACCCTTTGGTCTATTACAGGCACATTGCCAGGTTTGCTAAACAACGGCTCAAACCTAAGGGGGCGCTATTTCTGGAAATAAATGAGAATTTGGGAGTGGAAACTTTAGCGCTTTTAAATGCAGAACTATTTAAAAAAGTGGAGCTACTAAAGGATTTAAGTGGTAGAGATCGTTTTGTCACAGCACTACTAGAGTAAATAATTTGAAGGGTTTGTATATTTAGAATTTTAAAATTTATCAAAATTTGAATCATTCCATGACTATAAAAGATAAAATAGAGGCCTTAAGAGAAGAATTGCGCCAACATAATTATAAGTATTATGTTTTGGACAATCCTACAATAAGCGATTATGAGTTTGATATGAAACTTAAGGAACTCCAGGAGTTAGAATCGGCACATCCAGAATTTTTCGACTCTAGTTCCCCTACACAACGCGTAGGTGGTGAGATAACAAAGAATTTTGCTACTGTCGTGCACGACTACAGAATGTATTCGTTAGACAACTCCTATTCAAAAGAAGATTTGTTGGATTGGGAGCAGCGCATAAAAAAAATAGTCGATGGCAAAGTACAATATACCTGTGAATTAAAATATGATGGAGCGTCGATTAACTTAACTTACGAAAACGGAAGGCTCTTAAGAGCAGTAACTAGAGGCGATGGTGTACAAGGTGATGAAATAACCGCAAACGTAAAGACCATTAAGTCGGTACCATTGCAGCTTAAAGGCGACTATCCAAAGCGCTTCGATATCGGAGGAGAGATTGTCTTGCCTATAAAAGGATTTCTAAAAATGAATGAGGAGCGCATTGCTGAGGGAGAGGAAGCCTATCGCAACCCACGGAATACCGCTTCTGGTAGCTTAAAGCTTCAGGATAGTGCTGAGGTAGCCAAACGTCCTTTAGAGTGTTTGTTATACAGTGTTAAGGGTAGGGATTTAGAAATAACCACACAATATGATGGATTGCTAAAAGCTAGGTCTTGGGGGTTTAAAGTACCCAATGAAGCAAAATTAGTGGCATCAATCGATGAGGTCCTAGATTATGTTGCATATTGGGAAGAGCACCGCAATGAGTTACCGTATGAAATAGATGGTGTTGTGGTTAAAGTTAACAGTTTGTATCAACAAGAAGAATTAGGGTACACATCAAAAGCACCACGCTGGGCAATGGCCTATAAATTCAAAGCAGAACGGGTTTCTACGCGTTTAGAAAAAAT
>CAZGDG010000034.1:14029-22639 GCA_964524415.1 uncultured Flavobacteriaceae bacterium | reverse complement strand
ACGAGGTATATTGAGTTTTGTCCCGAATGTGGTACTAGGCTGATACGACCAGAAGGGGAGGCTAAGCACTACTGTCCAAATGAAAAATCCTGTCCTCCTCAAGTTATAGGAAGAATTCAACACTTTATTTCTAGGAAGGCCATGGATATTGAAGGACTTGGTGGAGAAACCGTTGCCCTTTTAGTTAAAGAGGGTTTAATTTCCAATTATGCAGATTTATATGATTTGAAGGAGGAAGACGTCGTTCCACTAGAACGAATGGCCGAAAAAAGTGCTAAGAATTTAATAGAGGGTATAGAAGCTTCAAAGAAAATTCCATTTGAAAGAGTTCTATTTGCATTAGGAATTCGTTATGTAGGGGAGACCGTAGCCAAAAAATTGGCAAAACATTTTAAATCCATAGAAGCGCTTAAGCAAGCGTCAATTCTAGATTTGGTCAGTGTAGACGAAATTGGTGAGCGCATTGCGGAGAGTGTTGTAGATTTCTTTTCTTCCGAAGCGCACAATACCATAATAGATCAATTGAAAAGTCATGGTGTTCAGCTTGAGATTTCACCAGAGCAATTAGCTAATCAGACTGATAAACTAAAGGGGAATACCTATGTCGTGTCTGGAGTTTTCCAATCCATTTCTAGAAATGAATTAAAAAAGCTCATAGAAGATAACGGTGGGAGAGTGGCGTCATCCATATCGTCAAAGACATCTTTTGTAATTGCTGGAGAAAATATGGGGCCAAGTAAGCGCACCAAAGCCGAAAAATTAAATATTCCAATTTTAGACGAACAGACGTTTTTAGCGAAGCTGCAATAAATTCTTACAGAAAAAACCGCTTTTTACCGATAAAAAGTAATTTTTTATCGTTTAATTGTAAAATAATTATATATTTGGTCCTCTAAAAGGGATTAATTGATGTTACTCAGCAATGGGATAAAAATAGTGCTCCTTCTATTGGGAGGAGTATTTATTGTGCTTCAAGGTTTAGGCTTTGAGTTTGAAGGGGCTTCTGTGAGTACTCTAATGCTCCTGTTGTTGGCACTACTTTACGTTGTTTGGACCAAGAATAAATCTAGCTTTTTCTTTTGGTTCTTAATCAGTTTTGCGCTTGCTCAAGTTGTTGGGTTTGTTTCATATTATACTCCTGAGGAATATATACAAGACGTTGACTATTTTTATTACATATCCAATGGACTCTATATCCTAGCTTATATTTTTTTGATATGCCGTGTTTTGAAAGATTTGAATTTTAAATCTATCCTAACCCAATTCTACGTGCCCATTATTATATTGGTGATCCTAGATGTGTTTTGTGTGATTCTGGTTACCGATACGACACAAAATGTACTTTCATTAAATGAATATCTGTTAGAATTCTTCTATAATGGAGTTATCATGTTATTGTTGTCTGTAGCCCTTATCAATTACATGTACAGAAATGACACAAAATCCATGCTTTTTTTATTAGGCTCCATTTTTATGGTTTTCTCAGAAATCATTCAGTTGGCCTATTATTATATTATAGATGACAATTATCTTGGGTTCATTTACTCAGCGTTCCTTGTAGCGGCATTCTTCTTCTTTTATATGCAGTCGCAAAAATCATTTTCAGGGCCCATTCCAGCTTATTCAGATGAGCAACTTAACATGTAAAATAGAGCTGTAATTAAACAAGAATTGTAGTATGCTCTGTTTTTGGTTGCTCTCCTGGGTTTAGTAAAAAGTCGATTCTACCTAAATATAACCCGTAAGCTCCAACTTGGTTTACTAATACTGGCTTTCCAATAGCATTTTTTATAATTGTAGGTTTAGGTAAAAAGGTATGCGTATGCCCACCGATAATTAAATCTATATCTTGAGTTGATTTTGCGATGTTAAGATCGGACGGCTTTTCCTTGCGATTTTTATAATCGTAACCGAGGTGGGATAAGCAGATGATAAGGTCGCATTTTTTCTCTTGTTTTAAGATGCGTGCCATATCTTGAGCGATTTCTAGGGGGTTTAAGTATTCCGTTTCCTTGTACATTCTCTTATCAACTAAACCATTGAGTTCAATTCCTAAACCAAATACACCAATCCTGATGTTATCTTTTATAAAAATTTCATAAGGTTTTACATGGCCATCCATTACCGTATTTGAAAAATCGTAATTCGCCGAGAGGAAATCAAACTTGGCGTGTGGTAACTGTTTGTATAATCCCTCAATTCCATTATCAAAGTCATGATTACCTATCGTTGCTGCGTCATATTTAAGCATGCTCATTAGCTTAAATTCCAATTCTCCTCCATAATAGTTGAAGTAGGGCGTACCTTGGAAAATGTCACCAGCGTCAAAAAGTAAGGTGTTTGGATTTTCTTGTCTAATGGAATCAATCAAAGTAGCTCTTCTGGCAATACCACCCTTATTTGCATTCCTTCCGTCATTTGGCCCAAAAGGGTCAATGTGGCTATGAACATCATTAGTGTGCAATATGGTTATTTTCTTTTTGTTTGACGCTGCCAAAAGGTCAAACCCAAGACCACCCAAACTTGTAAGTGCTGAGGTGGCTAATGATTGTTTTATAAAATCGCGTCTTTTCATCTATTTTAGGCCTTTTCTAATAAATCGATCATCGATTTTTGGTCGTAAGGTGTCTGTTTTCTTAAAGTAATCAATAAGCACATTTCTTATTTTATAATCGACATCAAACACACCTTCGTTTGGTTTAAAAAAAACCATTTTATCACCACCATTGTAGAGATAGTCATTAGTAGCTACATAATAGGTCTTATTCATATCTATAGGAGCTCCTTTGATGGTGAGTTGTTCTAGTTCATAATTAGGATTAAATGTAATATTAATTTGTTTAGATAAAGGATGCGCACGTTTTACTGCAGATAGGTACTCTACCATTTTTAATATGGCATCTGCTTTTAGTCCCACAATAACTACTGCGTTCTCAAAAGGCATAACTTCGTATGCTGTGCGCAGTGTCACTGGTCCTTTAGGTATCTCGGCTCTTATGCCACCATGATTGAGCAGTACAAAATCAATTGTCTTGTTATATCGCTTTTTAAAAATAGGATTACATTCTTGATAAACGGCGTCTGCCATAAGGTTTCCAATAGCTGTATTTAAGTCACCATCTTTCTTAGAATAGGTTACGGGCGCAAATGATATAATACTATCTAATGATGCGTTAAGATGTTTTCTATATGGTGCAATAAAGGCATCTACAGTACTATCCGATTCAAGATCACGGTTAATCTCTAGACGTTCGCCTTCAATTTTGTTTACATAATACTGTTTTTGACACGAAAAAACGACTAAATAAATAAAACATAAGACAAATTGTTTCATTACGGCTTAAGATATTAACTAGGCTTTACAATTTTATTGAAAGCGCATTTGTTACATTTGCAGAAAGGTTAAATATAAATGTTTTTAAGAGCATTTAAGGAAAAATCAAATCAAAAATATGTCAACAAATTGTTGGCTAATCGCGAGACTTCCGTTAATTCAAAAAAGGTAGTCAATATCGGTGTGATATTACACGTAGATGAGTATGATAATTTTGAGGGATTTAGGTCATTTTTTAAAGCATTAGGACTTAATTCTCCAAAGCACAAAATTGTTGGCTTTGTGTTAGATGATAAGTTTGAAGACAGCCAGTGGGAAACCTATTTTAGTCCGAAAGATTTTGGTTGGAAGGGTAAAATCGGCAATGTAGAACTACAGTCCTTCTTAGATGAAGACTACGATGTGCTTGTAAGCTATTATAAGCATAAAAACCTTTATTTGGATTGGATGACGGCAGCATCAAAGGCCAATCTTAAAGTGGGATTAACACGCCATGATGAGCGATTATATGATTTGTTTATGGATATAGAGCCTGAATCATTTAACACTTTTAAAATCGAATTTGAAAAATATTTAAACATTTTAAACAAACTGTGATGAATCAATTTGTAGGAACTGGAGTAGCCTTAATTACACCTTTTAAACAAGATTTGAGTATCGATTTCGAAGCTTTGGAAAAACTTGTGGAGTATAACATTGAAAATGGCGTTGAATATCTTGTTATAAGTGGTACTACAGGCGAGAGTGTGACAATTTCAAAAGAAGAAAAAAAGACATTGGTTGATTTTATTGCAACAATTAATAAAGGGCGATTACCATTGGTCTTGGGAATTGGTGGTAACAACACGCAGGCCGTAATAGAGGAGTTGAACCAAACAGATTTATCTTCAATTGATGCTATTTTATCCGTTTCGCCTTATTACAGTAAACCTACACAGGAAGGAATTTACCAACACTTTAAAGCCATAGCCCAGGCTTCTCCAAAACCTATCATTTTATATAATGTTCCAGGACGTACGGCATCCAATATGCTTCCTGAGACAACCTTGCGGCTGGCCAAGGATTTTAAGAATATCATAGCGGTGAAAGAGGCAGGAAATAATGTACAGCAATACCTGCAATTATTGAGAAATAAACCAGATGATTTTCATATTATTTCCGGTGATGACGACTTAGCTCTCGGTGTTGCTCTGGCAGGAGGATCTGGAGTAATTTCCGTTATAGGTCAGGGTTTACCCAAGGAGTTTTCTGAAATGATAAGACTGGGTATTGCTGGTAAGCCTAAGCAAGCCTACGAACTCCACTTTAAACTTATGCCAATAACTCAAATGATTTTTGCTGAAAATAACCCAGCAGGAATCAAAGCCGTATTAAGTGGTCTTGGTATTGCAAAACCATATGTTAGGTTGCCACTTGTAGAAGCAACAGAGAACCTTCAAAACCTCATAAATAATGAGCTGAGCTCTCTGGGTAGACGTTAATAAAATTGATTAATGGCATACCTTGAAATAAATTAAAAAGGGTCAGATAATTTTTGTTTTCATAATCCGTTTAAAATAACTAATTTCGCATCCTGTTTTAAAATGATGAAAAAGCTTTTTTACTTTCTAATAATCACCGTTTTAATAACGTCTTGTAGCGAATTTCAAAAAGCCTTGAAGTCTGAAGACGCGGCCCTAAAGTTTCAGTTAGGGACGGAGCTTTATGAGCAAGGGAAGTGGAATAAGGCCTACAGGTTGTTTGAACAAATATTACCAAAATACAGAGGCAAGCCTCAGGCTGAGAAATTGACGTTCATGCACGCCAAATGTTCTTACGAGCTTAAAGACTATTATATAGCTAGCTATCATTTTGATAAGTTTGTGGATATTTATCCTGATAGTGAAAAGGCAGAACAAGCCTCTTTTTTGTCTGCCAAAGGCTACTACTATAATTCACCGGTTTATTCAAAGGAACAGAAGGAAACTGTAGAGGCCATTGAGAAGTTGCAACTTTTTGTCAACTCATATCCTAATTCGCAATATCTCGAAGAAGCCAACAAACTGGTTAAGGAACTCGATTTTAAGCTTGAAAAGAAAGCATTTGAAATTGCCAAGCAATACGATTTAATTAGGGATTATAAAGCATCCATAAAATCCTTCAACAATTTCCTGGTAGATTTTCCCGGAACAGTTTTAAAGGAAGATGCGTTGTTCTACAGGTTTGATGCGGCCTATAATCTGGCGGTCTTGAGTATCGACCAATTGAAAAAAGAACGCTTGGAAGAAGCAATCGCATATTTTGAAACCCTGAAAAAAGCATTTCCGGATTCAAAATACTTAGAAGAAGGTGCAATTATGCACGAAGAATTAACAAATCAATTACATACATTTACAACGAAAAGCTAATCTTATTATAAAATGGATTTAAAGAAAACAGATGCTCCAGTAACAACGGTGACCTACGATAGAAATGAAATCGATGCACCAACTCAAAACATCTACGAAGCCATATCTGTAATTGCAAAACGAGCTGAGCAAATTAATACAGATATTCGTCGTGAGCTTATTGATAAATTAGAGGAGTTTGCTACCTACAATGATAGTTTAGAGGAGATTTTTGAGAATAAAGAACAAATCGAAGTATCTAAATTTTACGAGAAACTTCCTAAGCCACATGCTTTAGCCATCAAAGAGTGGTTAGATGACAAAATATATCACAGAAACACTGAGGACACTCAGGAATAACCTTAAATGTCTGTTTTAAAAGACAAAAACATTTTATTAGGCATAACTGCTGGAATTGCTGCTTACAAGACTGCAAACCTAGTAAGGCTTTTTATTAAGGCAGGTGCAGAGGTAAAGGTGGTAATGACACCTTCCGCCAAGGATTTTGTCACCCCTTTGACACTTTCAACCTTATCAAAACATCCTGTTACATCCTCTTTTGTTGATGAAGAAGACGATAACAAGGTGTGGAACAATCACGTAGAGTTAGGGCTTTGGGCCGATTATTTTGTAATTGCACCAGCTACGGCAAACACCCTAGCTAAAATGGCTAATGGTGTGTGTGATAATATCCTGCTTGCAACGTATCTTTCTGCTAAATGTCCGGTCTATTTTGCACCTGCGATGGACTTGGATATGTACAAGCACCAATCCACAAAAAATACCTTTAAAACCTTAGAATCGTACGGTAACACTATGATTCCTGCAGGAACAGGAGAATTGGCAAGTGGTTTGTATGGAGAAGGTCGTATGGCCGAACCGGAAGATATCATAACATTTATTGAAAAAGATATTCTTTCTCAATTACCTTTAAAAGGAAAGCGTTTGTTGGTTACTGCCGGTCCTACTTATGAAGCCATTGACCCTGTAAGGTTTATTGGAAACCACTCGAGCGGAAAAATGGGTTTTGAAATTGCTAAAGCAGCTGCAAACCTAGGTGCCGAGGTAATTTTAGTGTCAGGTCCTACGCAAGAGACCGTAAATCATGGTTTGATACAACTGCATCGTGTGACAAGTGCAGAGGAAATGTACCAAGAGGTGCACAAACATTTTAATTCTGTAGATGTGGCCGTGCTTTCTGCAGCAGTATCTGATTACAGACCTAAATCCATTGCACCACGTAAAATAAAAAAGCAAGACACTACGTTACGTATTGAACTAGAGAAGACAAAGGATATTTTAAAATCACTAGGAGATAATAAAGCGCATCAACTATTGGTTGGGTTTGCATTAGAAACAGATAATGAACTCAAAAATGCCAAGAAGAAACTGTTGGAGAAGAATTTAGATATGATAGTGCTCAACTCTTTACAGGATAAGGGTGCTGGCTTTGGAGTTTCAACAAATAAAGTTACATTTATATTGTCGTCTGGTGAGATTATCGAAGGGGAACTAAAATCAAAAACCCAAGTTGCCCAAGATATAATGCAGCAAATAATACATAAGCTCAATGCGTAACATCTTCTTAATTTTTTTGTTGGTAAATGTTCTGTTCATTCAGGCTCAAGAACTAAACTGTACCGTTACTGTGATAGCCCAACAGACGGGTAATGATAATAATGTCGTTTTTCAGACTTTAGAACGTCAGCTTAATGAGTTTATCAATAACACAAAATGGACAGAAAAGTCTTTTAGCCAAGAAGAGCGCATCAATTGTAGCATGGTTATTAATGTAAACCAATATAATAATGATGCTTTTTCGGCTACGCTTCAAGTGTCGTCATCTAGACCAGTCTTTGGGTCATCCTACAGTACACCAGTTTATAATTACAACGACAAAACCTTCAACTTTCAATATTTAGAATTTCAGAATTTGGTTTATAACCCGATTCAATTTGAATCCAATCTTATTTCCGTACTGTCTTTTCATGTCTACATGATTTTAGGATTTGATGCTGATACGTTCGAATTAAATGGTGGGACTGAATACTTCAAGCAAGCCCAAGTCATTGCAACTTATTCGCAACAATTAAATGGGCAAGGCTGGAAATTAGAAGACGGATTGCAATCGCGATTCGCTCTCATTGACAATCTCATGTCTCCAACTTTTGATGAAATGCGATCGTCTATGTATCATTATCACCGCAATGGTCTGGATGTGATGAGTGAGGATGTAAAGGAAGGGAAAGAGGCCATAACTGCGGCAATTTCTGAATTAAATAAAATTCACTCCAGAAGACCCAACTCGTTTTTAATGCGCGTATTTTTCGATGCTAAATCAGATGAGATTATGGACATCCTTTCGGGTGGTCCTAAGGTTGATGTCGCCGAAGTCACCAATATTCTCAATAGAATTGCACCAATGCATTCCCAGAAATGGCGAAATATTAGTTACTAATAGTTAGCCCTTGTTGCCTATTTATTAAGGCTTTCTTTTTAATTTTGTTTTGTTTAAGAGATTAGTGTGCTGAATTCACTTTACATAAAGAACTTCGCGTTAATTGATGAGCTTCATGTCCAGTTCAACAGTGGTTTGACTATGATTACTGGTGAAACAGGAGCAGGAAAGTCAATTCTATTAGGTGGTTTATCCTTAGTGCTTGGTAAAAGGGCCGATTTGTCCCAAATAAAGGACAAAGATGAAAAATGTGTCATTGAGGCGACGTTAGATGTAGGCAGCTATAATCTAAAACCAATTTATCAAAATCTGGATTTAGACTATGACGTGCACACCATTATACGTCGAGAAATTTTACCATCAGGTAAATCGAGAGCTTTTGTAAACGATACGCCTGTTACCTTAGATAGTTTATCTGCTTTAAGTTCTTATTTAATTGATATCCATAGCCA
>CAZGDG010000034.1:0-13929 GCA_964524415.1 uncultured Flavobacteriaceae bacterium | reverse complement strand
GATTCAAGAAAAATTAAATTTCATCCAGGCTCTTATAACAGCAGAAGATAAGGGCACTTTAGATCAGCTGAGGCAAATGAAGCAAGATCTTTCCCGAATCTCAAGCTTTGGAAAACCTTATGCAAATCTAATGGAGCGTATAGAAAGCATAAATATTGAGTTACAGGATATTTTATTGGAAGTTGATGGCTTGGAAGGTGAGTTGTACGCAGACCCTAAAGAACTGGAAGCCATAACACAAAAAATTGAACTAGTTAATAATTTGTTTCACAAGCATGGTGTAATTCAAATTAACGATTTAATTGAAATTAGGAATGAGCTTGAGGAAAAAGTAGGACAGACCAATAATCTAGACGCACGTATTGAAGAGAATGAAAAAAAGCTTTTAAAGGCAACTTCGGACTTAAATGAGACAGCAAAAAATATCTCGGAAAATCGACAAGCGGTTTTACCTAAACTTACGCAGCGTTTGCAAGAACTGCTCAAAGATTTGGGTATGCCAAATGCCAAGTTTAAATTCAATCTAACACGTTCAGACACCTTTAAGGTTTATGGAATGGATGAATTGGAGGTGTTGTTTACAGCAAACAAAGGCAGTAATTTTAAACCGTTAAAAAGCTCTGCTTCGGGAGGTGAATTATCCCGAATCATGCTTGCTATAAAATCTATACTGGCCGAATATATCCAATTACCAAGCATTATGTTCGATGAAATAGACACAGGTGTTTCTGGTGAGATAGCCCACAAAATGGGAGCAATTATGCTGCAAATGAGTAAAAAAATGCAGGTATTTACAATTACGCATTTGCCCCAAATAGCAGCAAAGGGTAACGCGCACTTCAAGGTTTTTAAAACCGATAAAGCAGAAAACACACAGACCAATCTAAAAAAGTTGAATGAAGAGGAGCGCTTGGTAGAAATCGCTCAAATGTTAGGAGGATTGGAAATTACGGAATCTGCAATGGCACACGCTAGGCAGTTGCTTAATTAATGTTGCGGTCTCTTCAAGGACTTACAAAAGGATGATTTAAATAGTATATTTACAGCAGAAAATTTATAATTACACTAAAACAGTTGATAATGGCATATAACTTACTAAAAGGAAAAAAGGGAATTATTTTTGGAGCATTGGACGAAAACTCCATTGCATGGAAAACCGCCGAACGCGTGCACGAAGAAGGTGGTGAATTTGTGCTAACCAATGCACCAGTGGCCATGCGCATGGGGCAAATTAACGCTTTGGCTGAAAAGACAGGGTCTCAAATTATTCCAGCCGATGCCACTTCCGAGGAAGATTTGCAAAATTTAGTGGAGAAATCCATGGAGATTTTAGGTGGCAAAATAGATTTTGTCTTGCACTCTATAGGGATGTCAATCAATGTAAGAAAGGGTAGGGCGTATACCGATCAAAAATACGACTGGACCCAAAAAGGAACGGATGTCTCTGCGATGTCCTTTCACAAGGTGATGCAGACCTTATATAAAGCCGATGCTATGAATGAATGGGGAAGTATCGTAGCCCTGACCTATATGGCGGCACAGCGTGTATTTCCAGATTACAACGACATGGCAGACAATAAGGCCTACTTGGAAAGTATAGCACGCAGTTTTGGTTATTTCTTTGGCAGGGATAAAAAGGTTAGGGTAAATACTATTTCACAGTCGCCAACACCAACCACTGCTGGTAGTGGTGTTAAGGGCTTTGATGGATTTATAGCCTATGCCGAAAAAATGTCACCATTAGGTAATGCCACGGCACTGGATTGTGCTAACTACACCGTTACTTTGTTTAGTGATTTAACACGTCGTGTCACCTTACAGAATCTATATAATGATGGTGGTTTCAGTAATATGGGCGTGAGTGACGCAGTGATGGATGTGTTTATGGAGAATAAATAAAAGTCTTCGATATTACAAACCTTACTAAAAGTCGCTTTTTTCAGCGACTTTTTTTGTTCATAACCTGTGAATAGGGATTCAAGTAATTGTTATTAATCGTTGTTATTGACATTTCATCGATTAGCCTTAAGGACGTATTGATGTTTTAAGGAATTAACATAAATTTAATGGATTACTAACTTAAATATTAAATTATATGAGAAAAATTACGTTTTCAATTTTGTTTTCATTGTGCTGTGTGTTTGGCTTTGCCCAAACATTTCCGGGAACAGGTACACCAACCAGTACCCAGGGGCCTGGTGGTGGCACTGCCGCTACTTGCGGAACACCGAATGAACTTAATTTAACAGTTGATGTAACTGGTGTTGGTGTGTTAGGTTCTGGTAATATTTTAGACCAAGTTGACATAGACATTACTCACACTTGGGCAGGTGATATTAACGTTACCTTAATTGCTCCCGATGGAACTACGAGTGCAGATTTAACTTCTGGAAATGGAGGTTCTGCTGATAATTACACGGGAACACAATTTAGAGATGATGCGGCTACATCTATTACCGCAGGTACAGCTCCGTTTACGGGTGCTTTTCAGCCAGAACAGCCATTATCAACGTTTAATGGTGTTGATGCCGATGGTACATGGACGCTTAATTTTTGCGATTCAGCAGGAGGAGATGTAGGAACTTTTAATAGTTGGTCAATTACGTTTGTGCCAGGAGTTGCCTGTCTTGCAGATGCTGGAACCTTAACGGCCGACGCAAACCCTGTTGAACTAAACGGAACAACTACCATTAGCGCAACACCAAATGGTGACATTAATGTGCCAACAGATTATGAGGTAACGTATGTATTAACGGAGGGGCCAACTTTAGTTATACAAGATGTGAGCACAACAGCGCCTAGTTTTGATGTAACGGTTGCAGGGGATTATACGATTCATACCTTGGTAGCTGAGACTTCGGATAATACAGATCCTAACTTTTTGGATTTAAGCGTTGTAGTACCAGGTACAACTACTGGTGGAGATGTACTGGACATTATTAATAATAACAGCCTTTGTGCCTCATTAGACGTCACGGGAGCGCCAATTACAGTATCTGAATGTATAGCAGACGCAGGTACCTTAACGGCAGATGCAAATCCAGTTATTTTAAGCGGTACAACAACTATTAGTGCAACTCCAGATGGTAATATTGTGGTACCAACGGATTATGAAGTTCTTTATGTATTGACGGAAGGACCTTCATTGGTCATTCAACAAGTAAGTACTGCGGCACCTAGTTTTGATGTAACGGCTGCTGGAGATTATACCATTCATACCTTGGTAGCAGAAACTTCTGATAATACAAGCCCAGACTTTTTGGATTTAAGTGTTGTAGTATTAGGTACAACTACGGGTGGAGATGTGCTAAATATTGTAACCACTAATGGTCTCTGTGCGTCTCTAGATGTTGCAGGAGCGCCAATCGCAGTTATTGAGCCAGCACCAAACGACCTATGTGAAAATGCAGAAGCTTTAGCTTTTGGTGTTCTAACAAATGGAACTACATTCGGAGCTACAGGTGCTTCAGCCACTTCTTGTAACGGTACAATTGGTAATGATGTGTGGTACACAATTACTGGTGATGGAGGAGATTTAACGGTTTTAGTAGATGCTGCCAGTGAAGATCAACAAATTGGAATATTTGAAAGTGCAGATTGTACAGGAATTACTCTAGGTTCATGTGATTTTAGTGCAGACGGCTTTCAAAACCCTGAGTCAGTTACTTTTCCATCAATCAATGGAGCGACTTATTATATTCAAGTTGGAGCTTGGATTGATAGCGGTGCCCCATCAACTTTTGATATAACGGTAACATCATCTTTATCTACAGATAGCTTTGAGACAAATGAATTCTCTTATTATCCAAACCCTGTTGAGAATACATTAACTTTAAATGCCGCGTCTAGCAATATACAAAACGTAGTAATGTTTAATATGTTAGGTCAGCAGGTAATGCAAGTAACACCAAATAGTTTAAATAGCAAGTTGGATATGTCTAACTTACAAACTGGTACTTACTTTGTAAGAGTGACCGTAGCTAATGTTACGAAAACTATTAGAGTAGTAAAGCAGTAATAAATAAGTTTATATTAATAATTAAAAAAGCCGTTTTTTATTAAACGGCTTTTTTTTATCTTCAAAAACAGTTAGTAAAACTTAATTTGTCCATTGTGAGAGATTTGCTAATAGGTCTTATATATATCTTTATTGGCTTGAATGGTGCTATTTGTTCTGGACAGATAGCTTTTGAGAATATACCTGCTCAGCTTGGAGTCAGTATTCCATGTGGTAATACTTATTTAGGCAATGGCATTACGTTTTTTGACTATGACAATGATGGGTGGGACGACTTATCCATTGCCTCTTCTAGCGGAGACCAGGTTCATTTTTTAAAAAATATAAATGGGTTCTATGCGTATCAAACGCTAAATATAGAATTACCTCCAAATCACCAGAGCAGACAGATCAATTGGGTAGATATCGATAATGATGGGGACAATGATTTGTTTATAACAAGTGATACCCATGGTAATTCCCTCTATGAGAATTTGGGTAATATGGTGATGCAAGACATAACAGCGAGTTGCGGCATGCTTGAAGAAGTTTTTCCTTACTACGGCGCATCTTGGGGCGACTATAATAATGATGGGTTTTTAGATGTCTTTATTAGTATTAGAGATCCGCAAATTCCGAGTATTCTATATAGGAATAATGGCGATAAGACCTTTACCTTAGTTAATGCAGAAGCTGGTTTAGTTAATGAAGGAATGATGTCTTTTTGTTCGGCTTTTTTAGATTATGACAATGATGGCGACCAAGATATCTATGTGTCTAACGACAAAACACAATGGCCTAACCTGTTATATAGAAACAATGGTAATGGAACGTTTACGGAAATAGGTGAAGACTCAGGCACTCGTATTTTTATTGATGCCATGAGCGTAACCATAGATGATGTTAATGCTGACGGCTGGTTGGACATTTATGTTACGGACGATTCAGATGATAGTGTTCTTTTTATTAATAACACCGATGGCACATTTACCGATATGGCTTTAGATTATGGTGTTACCTTTAATAATCTTGGTTGGGGCGCTGTTTTTTTAGATGCAGATAATGATAGTGATTTGGACCTCTATGTTTCGGGAGAATCAGATGGTTCATTACCGCAATACGAATCATCAATGTTTTATGAGAATAGAGGTGAATTGCCATTTGTGCCCACAAATTCAGCAATTCCTTTTGACTTTTCTTGGAGTTACTCCAACGCCATTGGCGATATAGACAATGATGGCTATACCGATTTTGTGGTCAACAATATCAATAATCCCAACATTTCAGTATGGAAAAATCAGACACCTCAAGACAATAATTGGCTTAAGGTAAAACTCGAAGGAACTGTGAGCAACCGCAACGGTGTTGGTTCTTTAATAGAGATTTCAATAAATGGTGACAAGCAGTATCGCTACACCCTTATAGGTGAAGGCTATCTGTCTCAAAATTCAGGAACTGAAATTTTTGGTATAGGCACAGCAAGCAATATTGATTACGTAAAAGTAAAATGGTTGAGCGGACTGGAAGATATTCTTTATGATGTAGCTGCTAATCAAACCTTGACTATCGTCGAAGGCTCTGCACTTTCTGTTAAAGAGTTAGGCTTAGCTAGGTTCAGCTATTACCCTAATCCAGTACAACATAAACTACATGTTAAAGCGGAAACTGAGATTGAGGAGCTGACTGTTTTTAATGTGCTTGGTCAAAGAGTGATGAAGCAAGTTTCAAATAGCCCTAACAGTGATTTGGATATGTCTGGATTATCTACAGGTAATTATTATGTCAAAGTAAAAGTTGCGGGCTTTACTGAAACTGTAAGAATACTTAAGCAATAAACCAGTATCTTTATGAAGATTCCTTGTTAAATTTTTTAATTAGTTTAAGCTTTATAAATTAAATTTCAGTAAGTGCTACCTTTTCGATTTATTTTATCAATCTGTATAATGATTTTCTTTGATGCTGCCGCGGCTCAAATTTCCTTTCAAAATATCCCTGAACAATTAGGAATAAATGTTATTTGTGAGAATGCGGAAAATGGTTCTGGGATAACTTTTTTCGATTATGACAATGATGGCTGGGACGATTTGTCTATTGCTACTGCTGAGAATAACACAATTCGATTCTTTAAAAATATCAACGGTTTCTTTGCCGAGCAAAACATAAATATTGATAATTCAAATAGTACAAAGCAAATAAATTGGATAGATATTGATAACGATGGGGACCATGATTTGTTTATAACCAGTGATGATGGTGGAAATACTTTATACGAAAATTTGGGTAATATGGTTATGCAAGACATAACGCTTAGCAGTGGCATAATATTGGATTCGTTTCCCTATTACGGCGCATCCTGGGGTGATTATAATAATGATGGTTTTTTGGATGTTTTTATCAGTATATGGGATTCTGAAACCCCAAATATTTTATACAAAAATAATGGTGATAAAACCTTTACCATAGTCAATAACGAAGTTGGTTTGTCAAACGATGCTAAACTTTCCTTTTGCGCAGCATTTCTGGATTATGATAACGATGGGGACCAAGATATTTACGTTGCAAATGATAGAACAATTTACACAAACGATTTTTATAGAAATAATGGAGACGGCACATTTACGGAGGTCGGTGCATTAACGGGAACGGATTTGGCCATTGGTGCAATGTCAGTAACAGTGGATGATTATAATTCTGATGGATGGTTGGATATTTATGTTACTAATGAACCGGATGGAAATGTGCTTTTAAAGAACAATGGAAATGGAACCTTTACAAATGTTGCCGCTGCATCGCAAGTAGAGGTCAATAGTGATTGTTGGGGTGCAATATTTCTAGACGCGGATAATGATACAGATTTCGATTTATATGTGAGTTGTGAACAGAATGGTTCTAATCCGAGTTTTCTTTCATCAGCTTTTTTCATTAACAATGGTCATGGAATTTTTACAATGAATAATGCAGTCATTCCAGGTGATTTCGCTAAAAGTTACTCTAATGCCATAGGTGATATAAACAATGATGGCTATACCGATTTCGTGGTTAACAACATCAACCATCCCAATATTTCAGTATGGAAAAATCAGACCCCTCAGACCAATAATTGGCTTAAGGTAAAACTCGAAGGAACTGTGAGTAACCGTAACGGTGTTGGTTCTTTAATAGAGATTTCAATAAATGGTGAAAAGCAGTATCGTTATACCTTGATTGGTGAAGGCTATCTGTCTCAAAATTCAGGAACTGAAATTTTTGGTATAGGCACAGCAAGCAATATTGATTACGTAAAAGTAAAATGGTTGAGTGGACTGGAAGATATTCTTTATGATGTAGCTGCTAATCAAACCTTGACTATTGTCGAAGGCGCTACGCTCTCAATGACTGAAAATAGGCAACCTCAGTTCTCTTACTATCCAAATCCAGTTAAAAATACATTAACGTTAAAAGCAGCTTCAACTAATATCGAAACAGTTATAGTGAGTAATCTGTTAGGTCAGCAGGTAATGAAATTACAGCCTAATAGCGTCAATTGCGTTTTGGATATGTCTAATTTACCAGCAGGCACCTATATCTTAAGAGCCTCAGTAGACAATGCAACTGAGACCCTTAGAGTTGTAAAACAGTAAACGGTAACATTTTTTAAGGCTAGTAAGAACCGTTTAGAATTAAACGGATTTTTTTTATTTTGAATTTTCAAAAAATGGTCTATAAAAATTTAAAATAAACTTTTAAATTTAGTGTACGGTAGGAAAGGGATTCATAATTAAAACACCATAAGCAATGAGACTTAATGGGATTTATCTTGTTGTCAGTTTACTCTGTTTGTGTTTAGCGCAAGCCCAAATCAATTTTGAGAATCGTGCAGCTCTTCTAGGGCTCACAATAGATACGGGAAATTCTATTTTTGGTGGTCATGGTGTAAGTTATGCCGACTTTGATGGTGACGGCTTTGATGATATTACTCTAGGAACAGGAGAAAATGAGCCTGTCAGGTTTTACAAGAATATTGACGGAATTATTTTTGCCGAGTTTAATCTACTAACAGGAGCCAATGAAAATCTAGACCGAACGCGCAGCGTTACTTGGGTAGATTTTGATAATGACGGCGATAAAGACCTATTTGTTACCAGTGATACAGGAAGAAATAGGCTCTATGAGAACACTAATAACAGCTTAACAGACATTTCAGATGCTGCAGGATTTCCCAATGAAAATTTAATTACTTATGGAGCCTCTTGGGGCGACATAGACAATGATGGCTGCCTTGATGTGTATTTATCTAATAGAATAGGAGGAACAAACATTACCAATTACTTATTTAAGAATAATTGTGATGGTACTTTTTCTGATGTTACAGAAGCTGTTGGACTATCCAATGACCCTGCTTTGACGTTCTGTTCTGGTTTTTTTGATTTCAATAATGACGGTTGGCAAGACCTCTATGTCGCCAACGACAAGTTTGAGCCTAACTATCTCTATAAAAATAATGGTGACGGTACTTTTACAGATGTTAGTTTTTCTTCTGGAACCAATATTATCATAGATGCTATGTCGGTTACTATTGATGATTTCAATTCCGACGGTTTTCTTGATATTTACATGACCAATACACCACAAGAAATTAGTACACCGTTGCCAGGTAGTGTTTTGCTAAAAAACAATGGTGATGAAACCTTTAGTAATATTTCTTTATCCTCCGGAACTATTGTCGATAGTTTTTGTTGGGGCTCTAATTTTTTGGATGCGGACAATGATGCTGATTTGGATTTATATATAAATTCCCAATATACAGGCGACAATGGTTTTCCGTCTTACGCTTTTTTTACCAATTCTGGTAATGAAACATTTACGCAGCCTAGCAATGTTGGCTTTAGTGGAAATATTTTTCGAAGCTATTCTTCGGCAATAGGTGATTACAATAACGATGGCTTAATGGAAATCATAGTAAATAATGATTTCTTCCAGACACCTTCCCTTTGGGAAAATATGGCTAATAACAACAATAATTTTATTGCGGTAACCTTAGAAGGTACGGTTAGTAACAAGGATGGCATAGGTTCCGTTATAGAAATTTCCGTTAATGGCAATAAGCAATACAGATATACTTTATGTGGTGAGGGCTATTTGTCCCAGAATTCATCAACTGAAATTTTTGGTTTGGGAACTAGCAATACAATCGATTACATCAAGGTAAGGTGGCTCAGCGGTATTGAGGATACCATTTTTAATGTTCCACCTAATCAAAAGCTTCATATTGTTGAAAGTTCAAGCTTATCTAATTTAGACTACAGTGCAAACAGCTTTAGATATTATCCAAATCCTGTTGCAAATTCCTTATTTATTGATGCACCGACACTTGTAGATTCTGTTCAGATTTTGAATATCCAAGGTCAAATGGTACGTCAACTTCAGCCTAATTCTTTAAATTTTGCTGTATCGTTTGAAGACTTAAGTTCTGGTTTTTATGTTGTAAAACTTTTTGGGGCTGAAACCACGATTATAAAGAAGATTTTTAAGCAGTAATTACGTTTTTATTTGATGTAATCTTCAAAAGATAAGAAGGCTATTGACCACAGTTTGGTTACTTTTGTAATAATGGATCAGCTGGTGTTATCTTTTATCGTTCCCGTTTATAATAGGCCTAAAGAGGTTAAGGAGCTTTTGCACAGCTTTACCGAGCTTGATGGTGACCTCAAGTACGAAATTGTAATAATTGAAGACGGTTCAACCGTAACATCTGAGGATGTTGTCAATGAGTTTAAGTCCAAGCTCAATATTTCCTATTATTCCAAACCTAATTCGGGACCTGGAGATTCCAGAAATTATGGAATGCAAAAAGCTAAAGGCAATTATTTTATCATTTTAGATTCTGATGTATTGCTGCCTAGCCATTATTTAACTGAGGTATATAATTTTTTAAGTAACAGTTATGTTGACTGCTTTGGAGGTCCAGATGCCGCTCATCCCTCGTTCAATAATCTGCAGAAGGCCATTAACTTTGCAATGACGTCATTCCTAACAACGGGAGGGATTAGAGGTGGTCAACGTCAGGTTGATGACTTTCAGCCCAGAAGTTTCAATATGGGTTTATCTAAAGACGCTTTTTTGGACACAAAAGGCTTCTCCGATATACATCCTGGGGAAGATCCCGATTTATCCCTGCGACTAAAGGCCAAAGGATACAAAACGGCCCTTATTCCCAATGCTTATGTGTATCACAAAAGACGCATAACTTGGTCTAAGTTTTTTAGCCAAGTGGAAAAATTCGGTTTAGCAAGGCCTATTTTAAATTTGTGGCATCCGCAGTCTAAAAGTATAGTTTTTTGGTTTCCAACAGTATTCATGCTGGGTTTAATTCTTTCGCTAATTTTACTTTTATTTAGTATACCTTATTTATTTTGGTGCTATATAACATATTTTGGTCTAGCTCTTGTATTGGCTGCTTGGGCTAATAAAAGTTTAACTGTTGGATTTTTGGCCTTGATTGCGGTATTTGTTCAATTTTTAGGTTATGGCTGGGGATTTTTAAAATCTACTTTAGCCATCTCAATATTGAAAAAGGAACCTAAAAAGGTTTTTCCTGGATTGTTTTTTAAATAAAATGAAAGCAAAATTGTTCAAAATCATTAGAAAAAGAACCGTAAAACAATTTACGGCTTTCGTGGCATTGGCATTTGTCTTCTTGGTATTTTCCAAACTGTCCAACGACTACAGACAAAACTTTAGTATTGCTGTTAATCCAACAAATTTAGAGGACGATGTTGTACTTATTGAAGATTCTACCAATATCGTTACTGCTGTTATAGAGTCAAAAGGCTTCGCCTTGTTGCCTTATCTTTTTTCAAAGACGTTGGTATTTGATTTTGATTCAAAAAACAATATGACCAAAACAAATGAGGCTTTTGTTTTTGATGTGTCTAATCATAAGTATCTTTTTGAAGAAAAATTTGGTGAATCCTATGTGGTTAGATCGTTAAAGCCAGATACATTGGTCTTTGAATATGCAAGATTGGCCTCAAAAACAGTCCCTGTTACTTTAGTTTCGGATATAAGTTATGCCGTAGGTTTCGATCTTTTAGGTGATTTTAAATTCAGTACAGATAGCGTAAGAATAGTGGGCCCAGAACAACTCATTTCACCAATTGAGACCATTGAAACAGAAGCGCTAAAGCTTAATGGAGTTAAAGAAAATATAGAAGAAGTCGTAGAGCTAGAGGTTGACAATTTAAAGAATATAGAAGTCTACCCAAAATCCGTTACAGTCAATGGAGATGTAAGCCGATTTACGGAAGGTACTTTAGAAATTCCTGTATTGGTAACCAATCAACCAGATGATGTGCAGGTCAATGTTTTTCCTAAAAGTGTAACGGTGTCGTTTTATGTTGATTTGCAGAATTACAAAGAAATTTCACCTTCAGACTTTATTGTGGAATGTGAGTTTCCTGTTGATGACAGCAGTGTCTCTTATCTGGTACCTAAGTTGGTAAAAAAGCCTGGTATTGTTAAACGCTCTTCCATTAAACAAAAACGAATCGATTTTATAATAATACAATAGTTGAAAATGCTAATCATAGGACTTACAGGTGGCATAGGGAGTGGTAAATCTACGGTAGCATCAATGTTTAAGACATTGGGTATTCCTATTTACATAGCAGACGACGAAGCCAAAGCCTTGATGAATAAATCCAAAGCCATTAGAAGGGAGTTGATTGCATTATTAGGAGAATCAGCTTATAAAAATAATACTGTAAATAGACCATTTATAGCCCAACAGGTTTTTAACGACAAAGCGCTTCTTAAGAAAATTAATGCTATAGTTCATCCTAGGGTTGCAGAACATTTTAAAACTTGGCTATCCAAGCAAAAGGCCCCTTATGTTATTAAAGAAGCTGCCATTATTTTTGAGAATAACTTAGAACATCAATACGACGCTATAATAACCGTTATTTCTCCAAAAGAAGAGCGGATAAAAAGAGTCGTGGAGCGCGATGACTCTAGTAAGGAAAAAGTGATGGCCATAATTGAAAATCAACTTCCAGATGAAGAAAAGGTAAAACGTTCGGATTTCGTGATTAAAAATATCAACCTAGAAGATGTCCAGAATCAAGTGCTTCAAATCCATAATAAACTTATTCAAAAGGCCTAAAAGCACATCTGTCCTTTTGTTAAGGTAAGGTTAAACCTAATTTCCGCTAAATGTTAAAATGTTAAATTTGGGTGATGGGCAAAAAGCTATTCGTTTTACTGGTAGTATTAATGAGCTTGTCTCTCATCGGAATAATTTTCGTTCAATCCTTCTTTATCAATAATAGTTTAAAGAATGAGGAGAAAAATTTCAATCTAAGCGTTAAAAGAGCGCTGAGTTTTGTTTCGAGAGATATAGAAGAGTACGAGCTCCGAAAGTACATCAGTATGATCAGGCCGCTTATAAAGCAAAAGAAAGAGCCTGATTCAACAACCATTAAGCAGTTGTATATTACTGCAGAAGATGATATAAACGACGAAACGATTATTCATAGGAATACCGTTTTGGAAGAACGTTTTAAGGTCCCATCTATGTTCTTTGAAATTGATGCAGACAGCATAAATGTGAGTCAACGTTCTAGTGAGCGTATAACCGAAATTTATAGTAGAGCAAAAATAGATGGAGGAGGCGCTATTGAGCCCAAACAGCGTTTGGTAGAAATATCTTCCCTTTCTGATATAGATAAGCAATCGTATGAAGAGTCGTTTAAGGAATTGCTTAAAAGAATTCCTATATACAAACGCGTAACGGTAGATCAGGTAGAGACCCTTTTAACGCGTGAGCTTGAAAGTGAAGGGGTTAGTCTAGACTTTGAATTCGCTATCTATGATGATGACTTGGCGACCAATGTAAAAACGATCAACTTTAAGAAAAATCCGGATACTACTGTTGGTATACCTGTATTTTTAGATAATAATGATGAAACTAGCTATAAGCTGTATGTTGATTTTCCTGAGCGGCGTAAGTACCTTTTGTCATCGATTTTGTGGATGATTCTATTGTCCGTTATTTTTACAGGAGTAATTATCATAGCTTACTCTAGTGCCATTTACCAGTTGATAAAACAACGTCAAATATCACAGATAAAGTCAGATTTTATAAACAACATGACGCATGAGTTTAAAACACCTATTGCAACCATCAACTTGGCTTTGGATTCTATTAGGAATCCTAAAATACTTGGTGATGAAGATAAGGTGAAGCGTTATCTAAAGATGATAAAGGATGAAAATAAGCGCATGCACGCTCAAGTAGAAAATGTACTGCGCATATCCAAACTAGAAAAAAATGAGCTTAACATAAGCAAAGAACGCTTAAAGTTGCACGATTTAATAGAGGATGCCGTAACTCATATAGAGTTGATAGTAGAAGATAGAAAAGGATATGTTAAAACACATTTAAATGCTGCAAAGTCTTCGGTTTTGGCCAACGAAACCCATTTTACAAATGTTATTGTAAATATTTTAGACAATGCCGTAAAATATTCTGATGATGCACCAAAGATTGATGTTTATACTGAGAATATTGGTAATAGCATTATTTTGAAAATTTCGGACCAAGGTAATGGTATGAGCAAACAAGTTGCAAAGCGCGTATTTGAAAAATTTTATAGAGAGCATACAGGTAACGTTCATAATGTAAAAGGTCATGGTTTAGGATTGGCCTATGTTAAGCGTATAGTTGAAGACCATCAAGGACATATATCAGTAGAAAGTGAAAAAGGAAAAGGTAGTACATTTACGATAAGACTGCCATTAATATCATAAAAACGAATTATGGAAGAACAAAACAAGAAAATTCTTTTGGTAGAAGACGATCCAAATTTTGGAACCGTCTTAAAGGATTATTTAATGATGAACGATTACGACGTTGTCCATGCCAAAAATGGAATGGAAGGTTTTGAAAAGTTCAA
>CAZGDG010000033.1:0-27717 GCA_964524415.1 uncultured Flavobacteriaceae bacterium | reverse complement strand
CCCTTGCTTAGTTAATCAAAGCGAGGGTTTTCTATATACTAACTAAATACTTTTATTATGTCTAGCTCATCAGAAAATTTTTTCCAGACCAAGGTCATGGGCCATCCAGCAGGATTGTTTGTGCTGTTTTTTACTGAAATGTGGGAGCGTTTTTCCTATTATGGGATGCGTGCCATTTTGGTAATTTTCTTAACAGGAATGGTTATTGGCGACAATCCAGGTTGGGGTTGGGAAACACCAGCAGCTTTGTCCTTGTTAGGGACTTATGCGCTTTTTGTGTACCTAACACCTTTACTAGGTGGTTGGTTGGCCGATAATAAAATAGGCTATAAACGAGCCGTGGTTATTGGAGCGTTGCTTATGACTTTGGGGCACGCGTCCATGGCAGTAGAAACACCAACATTTTTATATATAGGAATTGCATTATTAATCGTTGGTAATGGATTCTTCAAACCAAACATGACCTCGATAATTTCTAAAATGTATGAAGGTCATGATGAGAAAAAGGATGGTGCTTATAATATCTTTTATATGGGCGTCAATGCAGGTGCATTTTTAGGTATCATGCTCTGTGGTTGGGTAGGTGAAAAGGAAGGATGGAGTTATGGCTTCGGTTTGGCAGGTATATTTATGTTTTTGGGAATGCTACAGTTTTACTTTGCGCAAGCCCTGTTTGGTAATGTTGGCGATAAACCAATAAAACTTACTCAAGAACAAAAAGAAGAAGAGGCCAAAGCTCACCCAGAAGAAAAAAGAAATCCGTTTTTAATCATAGATTACATATTAGTAGTCATTTTCGTGGTCTCGGCTTTAATATTCATTATTAATGACCCTCTAAGTAAGATTGAAAACATTCAAACTCTTAATTATGATATAGCGGGATTATCCGATTCGTTATTTTTTGCCTTATTGGCAGCGATTTCATTTATCGTACTGTTAATTGTTAGAATCCCTAGGTATGCTAGAATAGAACGCGATCGCATGATTGCCTTTGCTATATTTTCTTTATTTACCGTGTTTTTCTGGGCAGCATTTGAGCAGGCCGCTGGATCGCTTCCACTTTACACTAGAGATTTTACGAATCGCATTCTTGAAGGGAATTCAGCCCTACTATTTAAAATCGTAGACTTGGTTGTTACCGTGGTTCCCTTAGGTATTATTACCTATGTTCTTCTTAGCTTGTTTAGACAGACATATAAGCGTATAGGATTATCCAATGTGATTTTAGCTTTTAGTTTTATCATCGTTTGGGCCATAGTTATATATAAGCTATCCGTAGAATTTCAATCTACTGAAACCGAGGTACCAGTTACATGGTTTGCCATTCTCAACTCATTGTTCATTATCATTTTTGCGCCCTTATTCACTAAATGGTGGGATAGCAGGTACAATCCGCCAGCTTCGGTTAAGTACTTTTTGGGCTTATTTCTTTTAGGTGTAGGTTTTGCATTCTTAGCGTTTGGAGCCCGCAATGTGCCATCTGGAGCAGAATCGGCAAGCTTAAGCATGGCGTGGTTAGTATTTGCTTATTTATTTCACACCTTGGGAGAATTATGCCTGTCACCAATGGGCTTATCATATTTGAGTAAATTGATACCAGCACGTATGATTGCCTTTATGTTTGGTGTCTATTATTTAGCTATTGCTATAGGTAATAAGTTGGCGCACTACATTGGTGGAGACATAGAGCAAATTACCAAGGATTATAGTTTGTCAACGTTCTTTTTGATATTTACAATAGTCCCAATTGGCTTGGGATTGATATCCTTAATGTTGCATCCATTATTGAAACGATTAATGCATGGCGTTAGGTAAGAAATCGTTAAAAATCATTGAAATGCTCCTACTTTAGGGGCATTTTTTGTAAGTTCGGTACAACATTTGCAACAAATCACATATGACAACTAAAATTTTATATCGCCTACTCTTCTTTTTTGTGTTGGTTCAAAGTGCAGTAGCGCAAGAAATCAATTGGATGACTATTGAGGAGGCCGTGGCACTTCAAAAAAACGAACCTCGCAAAATTATCATGGATGTTTACACCAACTGGTGTGGTCCTTGTAAAATGCTGGATAAAAATACGTTTCATAATCCTGATGTGGTAGACTATATCAATACAAACTATTATGCCGTAAAGTTTAATGCTGAAGGTAATTCTGAAGTTAGTTACAAGGGCAAAACATTCAGTAACCCTAACTACGACCCGGCAAAAGCAAATCGTCGTAATAGTGCACACGAGTTTACACGTTATCTCAGGGTAACGGCCTATCCAACTATGGTATTTTTTGATGAGGAAGCTAATTTCATAGCACCAATTTCGGGTTATATGAAACCGACGCAGATTGAATTGTATTTAAAACTTTTCAAATCGGACAAATACAAGGAAATGACCACCCAAGAACAGTTTAATGCCTACTACAAGGCGTTTACACCGAGCTTTAAGGAATAATCAATCCAAAACAAAGGCGCCTTCATCTTTGGTGTAATGAAAGTTTACAGCTTTTGAGCTACAGGTAGTTCTCCATCGTTCTACGTAAGTAGTGTAGTTGCTGGCATCAGCAATGATATATTTAGGTTGCAAGGAATCTATCATTCTTTCCAAATTGATTTTGGGAGAGCTTCGTAACAAAACTGCAGAGGGTTTAAAGGAAAGGTTGTTGTAGACACCCAACGAATCTATGACTAAAAGCATTGTCGTATCCAATTGGTAAACGGGTTCTAATTTATGTTGTGTAATGTCAGTTAGTTTTTCGCCGACCTTATAATTCTTAATTAGATTCTCGTTTGGAATATCCAGTGTGTCAAGGTCATGAAATACGGCTAATTCCGAGCCATTTTGGAGACCAATGACCGTGTACCGACTCTTGTTAAATACAATTAGTGCTTGTTTGTCGGCCTTCAATGTATTAAAAATGGTATGTGCCTGTAATCCTAAGACAAAAACTAATCCTGCCATCAGCCACTTTGCAGATTTTATTTTGTAAAACTGAAATAAAGCTATGGCAATGCCATAACTCAATATCACTTCATAAATGTCAAAAGGAATGTCCCTGAAAAGGAAATCTTCAAAAGCAGCTACCCGTCCGATGAAGTCGTTGAGACTTTCAATGATTGTGCTGTAAATGTTTACGACAAGAGGAACCAATAGGCCCAAAAGTGCAAGCACAATGACCAACAAGCCTAGACCTAGAATCAAACCTAAAAACGGAATCACCACAAGATTGGAAATAAAGAATAAACCTGGAAATTGATGGAAATAATAAAGGCTTATAGGCAGCACGCCAATTTGGGCACCCAAAGTCACCGTAAAAATTTGCCAAGGCTTATCTATAATCCAAAATTTTGGGCTCCACAATTTATAAATGATAGGTTGAAAGCTAACGATACCCAATACGGCTAAGTAGCTCATCTGAAAACCAACTTCAAACAAAAAATTAGGCTTTATCAAAAGAATCAAAAAAGCAGAGATGACCAAGGTATTGTAAATATTTGTAGGCCGTTTTAAGTGCATGGCAACACTGATAATGCTAAACATGGTCACGGCACGCGTAACAGATGGAGACAGACCTGCAATAATAGCGAATAGCCACAATAAAACTACTATAAGTGCAGGCCTTAGAATGTAACCATATCTTAATAGCATCAGTAGTTTAAATAAGCTGTTTAGAATTAACAAAATGATGCCCACATGCAAACCTGATACGGCCAAGATGTGTATGGTGCCGGCATTAATATAGTTGTTGTAAATACTGCTGTCTATATCTTGACGCTGACCTAAAAGCATAGCGTTTATAATACCAAGGGTGTCAGGTTTAAAACCAGCAGCTTTCAGTTTGGAGTTAATGGTTTTTCTAAGAGCGTCTGCATAACCATAAATTGTAGATTTCGATTCGCTCAATACCACATAGTCTTTTGGAGTCAGGTAAAGTTGATGATAGACATTTCTACGTTCTAAAAACGTTTTGTAATTAAATTGATGCGGATTCAACGGCCCTTGAATTGGTGTCAACTGGGCTGAGGTATAAAGGATATTATCGACGTTAAGTGGTTCTATCAGGCTATCTTTCTTAATATTAATAAGTAGTGTGCCTGAAACCTCTTTCTCATTTAATGACATTATTGAGGCCACATATTTTTCATTATAGAGATCTGGTTTCAGGCGTTCCGTAACCTTCAATGTGAGGTGATTAATACTGTTTGGAGTAATACTTTTGGTGTAGTGGCTGGGTATATTTTTATCTTGGTTTATGAGGTATGTGGTGCATCCAATACTCGTCATGGTTATAAAGGCCAGTATGCCAAACAAAGGAGATTTAACAATAGTATTCCTAAATCGAAACCATAGTACGCCTAAAGAAAGAATCAATATACTTGTAAGAACGAGAGCTGCGTGTAATTGAAATGAAGTGTAATAGCCCAACAGAATCCCTAGGACCAGAAAAAGGAAAAGTTTAATGATGTTGAAATTTAGTAACTTCATGATAATCAGTTACTAAAATAGAAAAAAGTCCTTAAATTACACGTCTGGCCTGTACAAAGGCAAAGTACCAGTATTTTTCAGCGATTGAGGATATCATAACCCCTTTACTCGTAGAGGCATGGATAAATTCAATATTACCTTGACGTACATTGGTAACAATCCCTACGTGATTCACTTTTCGGCTATTTTTTCTTGTGGCGAAAAAGACAAGATCGCCAACAGTAACCTCTTTGATGTCTACCCAGTCACCTGTTTTAGCTAAGTCACTTGTGGTTCTTGGTAGTTGAATATCATGTTTTTTAAAGCTTGTGTAAATGAGCCCAGAGCAGTCCATTCCACGTTTTGTGGTACCACCATATTTATAACGCGTTCCATTAAAAGTTTTGGCATAGTTAACAATGGATTTTGCTTTAGGTCCAGCAGGAGCTGGAGTATTAACTTTTATGGTTCTATGGGATGGATTTTTGGTGCTGTATGACTTTTTGGATTTGCAGCTACTTGCTATGATTACCAGAAGTAAAAATGGAAGTAAACGTTTCATATTAATTCTATTGGGTTATAGCGCTGTAAATTAGTTTTGCCGTTTTATCGCTAGCGCCGCGACCTCCCAGTTTTTTCTCAAGTTCGTAATAATCTAAAAATAAGGTTTCCCTCCGCTCAGCGTCTAAAATGGCCTTGAGTTCCTTTTTAAGTTGTTTTTCATTGAAATCACCCTGAATCAATTCCTTAACAACTTCTCTGTCCATAATCAAATTTACCAATGAAATGAATTTTAGGGTAATGATGCGTTTGGCAATGTGGTACGAAATAAAATTAGCCTTGTAGCATACCACTTGGGGTACTTTAAAAAGCGCTGTTTCAAGAGTAGCAGTGCCAGAAGTCACTAAGGCTGCAAATGAAATGCTTAACAGGTCATAGGTTTTATTGGAGATAAACGCAACATCACGGTTTTTTATAAAGGTTTTATAAAATTCATAATCTTGACTCGGTGCTCCCGCAATAACAAATTTATAGTCCTCAAAATGGTCAACCATTTTCAACATAATGCTAAGCATTTTACTAATTTCTTGCTTCCTACTTCCAGGGAGTAGTGCAATTATGGGTTTAGTGCCTAGCTCGTATTCCTTTCGAAATAAATTTTCATCGACTTGCTTACGCTCTACGATGCCGTCTATTAATGGGTGCCCAACAAAGTGAACCTCAAAACCGTGATTGGCGTAAAATGCTTTTTCAAACGGAAGGATAACATACATTTCATCTATATCGCGCTTAATTTTCTTTACCCGTCCAGCGCGTGATGCCCAAACCTGTGGTGAAATGTAATAGTGCGTTCTAAAGCCTTTCAATTTCGCCCATTTCGCAATTCTTAGGTTAAAACCAGAATTATCGATAAAAATGATAACGTCAGGCTGAAACTCCGAAATGTCTTTTTTGCAGTATGCTATGAGCCCAAGGATTTTCCTGAGATTCATTATCACCTCGGCAAAGCCCATGAACGAACGGTCTTTATAATGTACCACGCAAGTGCCGCCAACGGCTGTCATGAGGTCACCTCCCCAAAATCTAATGTTGGCTTCAGTATCTTGCATCAAAAGTGATTTCATAAGGTTAGAACCATGCAAATCACCAGAAGCTTCACCTGCAATAATGTAATACTTCATCAGGTTACAGGAATTTTATAATCAGGGTAAGTGCCAATACCATAAGTGTTGCTATAAGAACACCTTTAGCCCTGTTATCTTGTCGTTTTCTTATAAAAATAAAAAAGGCGCCCAAATTTAATAATGCTCCAATGCTCATCAATTTTGTAAAGAAACCTTGCCGTATGGATTGCTCAACAACGAGTGCCCAGTCATCAGAACGTCCAAATATTTGAATGGCAAAAACTAAACCGAAGAGGGTAGCGATAACACCCACGACAAACCCGATCAAAACATCTTTATTAATCATTGAGATTCCAGGTATTTATACTTTTAATAGCGTGGTGGGCTGTTAGGTCAAAGCCTACAGGTACAACAGACACGTAGCCATTGGCAAGCGCCCATTCGTCCGTGTCTTCACCATTATCCATGTTTACAAATTTCCCTGTAAGCCAGTAATACTCGCGTCCCATAGGATTGGTTCGCTTATCAAACTCCTCCTTCCAGTTGGCACGCGCTTGTCGGCATACCTTAATGCCCTTGAGTTTACCACCTTCGGTTTTAGGGATATTTACATTGAGGACCACACCATCTGAAAGCCCGTGATTCAAAACTTCTTTCGTAATTGCTTTAACGGCAGGTTTGCAATGCTCAAAATTGGCATTCCAGTTGTAATCCAATAACGAAAACCCAATAGCTGGAATCCCTTCTATACCAGCTTCTAGTGCTGCACTCATGGTGCCAGAATAAATCACATTGATTGAAGAGTTAGAACCATGATTAATTCCAGAAACACAAATATCCGGACGTCTGTCTAAAATTTCGTTTACGGCCAATTTAACACAATCTGCAGGTGTTCCGGAGCAGGCATATTCAGGTTGTTTGCCATCAATAGTTACTTTTTCTAAATGGAGTGTAGAATTTATTGTTATGGCATGACCCATTGCGCTTTGAGGACTATCTGGCGCTACGACAACCACATCTCCGAGGGTATGCATTACAGAAATTAAGGTCCGTAAACCTGGTGCTGTGATGCCATCATCATTGGTAACTAAAATTAAGGGACGTTTAGACATAAATAAAACCGTGAATTTTCAGGGTAAAAATACTAAAAACCAAACGAACCTTGTATTCGTTTGCTTTAACAAAAAATTAGTGCCACTATTTTTTATGGCATGGTTTTTTCTTCTATTTTAGTGAAAATTTGAAATTGTTTCGGGTAATAAATTCATCGGAACAAGGTTATATACGGAACAATCTACAGATTAAGACAAAAAATAATGAAGGGAAAATATAAGTTTTTACTGTTTGCGCTGCTCATTGCATTCGCATCCTGCAGCTTTACGAGTAAATCATTCGACAATTCGGATAAGGACAAATTATTAATTCAAATTATAACATATCTGCTCGAGCAAGGACACTTTAGTCCACAGGAACTCAATGACGATTTCTCACAGAATGTGTTTGAAGATTATATCAATCAGCTCGATCCATTTAAGCGTTATTTCTACGCCTCGGACATTGAGGAGTTTGAAGCCTATAAAAATGACATTGACGACCAAATCAGGGCTTATGATTTGACATTTTTTAATCTTACGCACCAACGCTTGCTTCAGCGTATAGCAGAGTCCAAGGAACTCTATGAACAGATTCTCGATAAACCTTTTGATTATGCCAAAGACGAGGTTTACTCCGCTGATTATGAATCATTTGATTTTGTTGAGAGCAAACGCGAAATGAAAGAGCGCTGGAGAAAACAGCTTAAGTTTTCTACAATAGCCAATTATGATGACCTTATTGCTCAGGAGGAAAATGAGGTTGAAGCTCAGGATATCCCTGAAGGGTCCTTTTCTTCCAAAAACGAAAAAGCAAAACGCGAAGCCAGGAAAAGTCTAAAAGATTTAGAGGAAGAGGCACGACTGCAAACAAAAGAATCTTTAGACGAGCTCTACACCTATATAGATGATAGAGACCGTGATGATTGGTTCGGTGTTTATATTAATGCGATGGTCGAAGAATTTGACCCTCACACATCGTATCTCCCACCTGCAGATAAAGAGCGCTTTGATCAAACCATTTCAGGAAACTTCGAAGGCATAGGAGCGCGACTGTCTAAAAAGCGCGACGCCATTTCTGTGGTAGAACTTATAAGTGGTGGGCCAGCATGGCGTGCCAATGAGTTGGAAGTGGGCGACGAAATCTTAAAAGTAAAACAAGAAGACGAAGAAGAGGCTGTTAGCATCGTTGGGATGCGCCTTGATGATGCCATTAAGTTTATCAAAGGACCAAAAGGTACTGTTGTGACCTTGACCTTAAAAAGAGTAGATGGCACCATTGAAGATATATCCATTACCCGAGATATTGTTGAGCTCGAAGAAACCTTTGTAAAGTCTTCTATCGTTGAAAAAGATGGACAAACCTTTGGCGTAATCAACCTTCCAAAATTCTATATAGATTTTGACGATGCAACCCAACGCAACGCTGCGTCGGATATGAAAAAAGAACTAATAAGGCTTAAGAAGCAAAATGTAGAAGGCTTGGTCTTGGACCTAAGAAATAATGGTGGAGGTTCGCTGCAAACCGTTGTGGATATGGTTGGGCTCTTTATTGAGGAAGGCCCAGTGGTGCAGGTTAGAACAACTGGAGAGCCTAAGGAAGTCTATTCAGATTCAGATAAGAGCATTTATTGGGACGGACCATTAGTGGTACTTGTTAACGAATTATCGGCTTCGGCATCAGAGATATTTGCTGCAGCGATGCAGGATTATAAGCGTGCCATCGTTCTGGGAAGTAAACAAACTTATGGTAAGGGTACCGTTCAAATCATATTCGATTTAAACCGGATGGTTAAAAATAACACAAAGGGAGACATGGGAGCCTTGAGGTTTACAACACAAAAATATTATCGTATCAATGGTGGCTCTGTGCAATTGGAAGGTGTAAAAAGTGATGTCATAGTCCCAGACCGTTACAGTTATATCAATATTGGTGAAAAGGACACTGATAATCCACTACCTTATGATAGGATAGATGCTGTAAATTATGAAGTGTGGAATAATTATTATGATTACGACACTACAATTGCAAGGAGCAAGGCAAGAATGGCAGCCAATGAACAATTGAAACTTATTGATGCCAATGCCAAATGGGTAAAAGCCATGCGCGAGCGTGAAACTTATTCGCTGAATTATGAGAATTACCGTAAGGAAATGGAATTGAATGAGGAAGAGGTTAGACAATTTGAAGAACTCTCCCAGTATCAAACAGACTTAACGTTCGCTTCACTGCCGTACGAGTTACAGCTCATGGAGCAAGATAGTGTGCTTAAACAGAAGCGCGTAAGATGGCATGAGAGTCTTTCAAGCGATGTGTATATCGAAGAAGCCCTAAATGTATTACACGACCTTAAAATGAGTTATACCATAAATAATAAAGTGGCTACTTCGGTAAAGAATTAAATTGCGTTTATGTCAGCCCAAAATAATTCATTGACAAGCTTTGCGCTCCAAAAATTCAGAAGAAATTTTTGGGGCGTTTTTAGTTTTGGGCTTATCGTAGCGGTTGGTATAATAGCAATACTAGCTTATGTGATTGCACCAGATGCGTCAAAAAATGCCAATCAGATGCATTTGGCCATACATTCAAAACCGCCTGGGTTTAAGGTAACCATGCTTACCATTCCGTCCGAGAACACCAGCGAACAGGGCTTTTTTAATAAACTTTTGTTTGGTGCGGTAAATCCCAATATGGAAATACCTATTGAATCGTATGTGATAAATGAAAATAGCTTAACATATACAGCGTATGCTGGTGACGGTCTAGAAGGACTTGAAAAAGAGCTGTCATTGTCAGCGTTTCCAAATGGAAAGGTGCAGGACTATATTGAAGAGAGAACGTTTTTGTTTGGCACGGATAAATATGGTCGCGATTACTTAAGCAGAATACTCATTGGTTCTAGGATTTCTTTCTCCATTGGGTTTGTCGCTGTACTTATCTCCTTGGTTGTAGGGCTGCTCTTAGGTAGCTTAGCAGGTTATTATGGCGGACGATTGGATGCGCTAATTATGTGGCTTATAAATGTTACGTGGTCTATACCAACCTTATTGATGGTTATTGCCATTACCTTAGCCTTAGGTAAAGGCTTTTGGCAAGTATTCATTGCCGTTGGTTTAACCATGTGGGTCGAGGTGGCTAGAGTAGTGAGAGGTCAAATTATCAGTGCTAAGGAACTTCAGTTTGTAACGGCCGCAAGAGCCCTTGGTTTTAGTGATTTTAGGATTATTACAAAACACATTCTCCCAAATATTTTTGGCCCTCTGATTGTGATTTCAGCCGCTAATTTTGCTGCTGCCATTCTTATTGAAAGTGGTTTGAGTTTTTTAGGCATCGGAGCACAGCCACCAATGGCAAGCTGGGGCGGAATGATCAAAGACCACTATAATTATATCATTTTAGGAAAACCCTATTTAGCCTTAATCCCAGGGTTTTGTATCATGATTTTGGTAATGTCCTTTATGCTCATGGGCAATGCGCTCAGGGATGCTTTGGATGTGAAGGTTTAAATCATTATTTATCGATATTCTTAAACAGACTTGACCAATTGTTAGTAGGTAAAAGATTGAAAATATAGTAAATAGAACCTTCTCCGTGTCTAACTACGGTTTCTCCATTCGGTTTTATTGCGGCTGCAGAGCCACAAAGCGCTTTATTCTTAAAAACCGTTAATTTGAAAAAATTGTTATTGTCAGAAAAGAACACTTCTTTTTTAGGGTTTTTCTTAGTTTTTAGAGTAATTCCTTCTTCAAATAGACACAAGAAAAATATATTCTTATCATTTGCTTTTTTCAACCATGGTTTAAGCCAGTTTTTCCTTTCATTTATCTCGGATCTAGAATAGTAATTATCACTACTTCTTGAACATAAGTCGTCCTTGTGTCTATATAATAGTACTATGGTGGTAGAGTCTGGTATGGTTTGATTTGATATTTTCTCTAATCTATTTTTGATAGAGTCATAATCTAAAACGCCTGCTTCATAAAGATGTTTATTTAATTTTGCATATCGTTTTTTATTGTCGCCTATGGAATCCCATCTGCTCAAAAGCAAGTCTTTATCATGCCATTTTCTCAAAAAGGACATCTTGTCAATTTGTTGGCCATCTTCATCAATATAAATTTTTGTTTGTGCGGATGTTATTGAAACTGAAATAAGCCAAACTATAAAAACAGGCAAGATTATTTTTTTCATTACTGTATCTATACGTCTTTCCGCAATTGCTCAATTTCCTGGTTTGTGGCCTCAATAAAATCCAACACCTCATCTTGGCCTACTCGCTTCGTAGAAGAAGTGATGAAATAAGGCGGCAAGGCTTCCCAGGTTTTTAACAGCTCTTGGCAATAGGCTTCTACATTGCGCTCAATAGCCTTAGGTTTAAGTTTATCGGCCTTAGTAAAAATAATACCAAACGGAATTTCCTTCAGTCCAAGATAGGTCATGAATTCCAAATCTATAGGCTGAGGTTTGTGCCTAATATCTATGAGCACAAAAGCCATAACCAGCTGTTGGCGCTGTTCAAAATAATTGGTAATGAATTTCTGGAATTTTTTCTTGGAGGCCTTGGATACCCTTGCATAACCATAGCCTGGCAAATCCACCAAGAACCAATTATCGTTGATGATAAAATGATTGATGAGTTGGGTCTTTCCCGGTCGACCTGAGGTTTTGGCCAAGTGTTTTCTATTTGTTAGCATATTGATCAGGGAAGATTTGCCAACATTACTGCGCCCAATAAAGGCGTATTCTGGCAGTGGACGTTGTGGACATTTCGCCACGTCCGAATTACTGATTACAAATGCTGCCGATTTTATATCCATGCTTATCTTTCCTGAAAGTGGAATTCTTTAGTGTTATTGATAAAGGCCTATTGTTAAAAGCCTCTTTGCTCTAGCCAGCCATTTAGAATGGTATTGAACTCATCTGGGTGCTCCATCATGGCTGCATGCCCACATTTATCTATCCAAAACAAATCAGAATCTGGCAATAAGGTATGAAATTCAACAGCAACCTCGGGTGGCGTTACCGTGTCATTCTTTCCCCAGATAATACAGGTTGGTGTATGCATTTTAGGTAAGTCCTTGGCCATATTATGTCTTATGGCGCTCTTGGCTATGGCCAAAGTTTTCACCAACTTATTCCTATCGTTTACGGTTTCATAAACCTCGTCTACAATCTCTTTGGTGGCCACTTCAGGGTCATAAAATACATCTTGGGCTTTCTTTTTAATCACTTCATAATCACTGCGCTTGGTATAACCGCTGCCCATGGCACTTTCATAAAGTCCAGAACTACCTGTAATAACAAGACCTTTTACCTTTTCAGGGAAAAGCTTGGTGTGATACAGTCCTATATGGCCTCCTAGCGAATTGCCTAGTAGAATAACCTCTTCAAAACCCTTAAAGTCAATAAAATCCTTAAGGTAGGTCGCAAAACTCTTTACATTGGTTTTAAGGAGCGACATGGAATAAATAGGCAATTCCGGGATTACGACCTTGTATCCATTTTGACTAAAAAAACGAGTGACAGAATCAAAATTGCTCAGCCCTCCCATCAGTCCATGCAATACTATAATTGGTGTGCCTTCTCCTACTTCAATATATCGGTAATCCTTTTCTTTTTTTAAGAGGTGTGCCATTAAAATAAGTTAGTCCATTAGCATAAAAACAAATATAACTAAAACCTTTTGAATACAACAAGGACAAATGCGCTCAAATGCTTTGATATATCCAAAAGTAAGAGCGCTTTCGATGTTAATAATTACCACTTTATAGATGCTTGATAATCTTAGTGAAAGGCGCATTGTCTGTGCGTTTCAAAAGACAAAACGCAAAACTTATCAACAAATGTGGTAAAATGTGGTAAAATGTGGTATAATTTTCAATATATTTGAATTTGAAAGACTAAAGTGGGAAACAGAAACCTTTGAATTCATTTATAGGCACATACGAATGTAAGGCAGATGCTAAAGGGCGTTTAATGATTCCTGCAGCGCTAAAGAAACAGTTGTCTTCTAGTTTGGGAGAGAGCTTTGTGCTAAAGCGCGGTGTGTTTCAGCCATGTTTGGAATTGTATCCCATGGCAGAGTGGAACGTGCTCATGGCCAAAGTGAATAAGCTTAATAGGTTTAAGAAGAAAAATAACGATTTCATAAGACGTTTTACTGCTGGCGTAAAGGTGGTCGATGTAGATAATGCTGGGAGGTTGTTAATTCCTAAAGATCTCATTGCCTTTTCCGGTATTACCAAAAATGTTGTTCTGGCCTCTGCTGTAAATATTCTGGAAATCTGGGATAAGGAAACCTATGAAAAAGCCATAGATGATGCAGCGTCAGATTTTGCAGATTTGGCAGAAGAGGTTATGGGACAAGATGATGAAACCGATGGCCTATCATAATGCGGTATTGCTCAATGAAACGGTAGAGGGCTTAAATATTAAGCCAGATGGCATTTATGTCGATGTCACTTTTGGAGGAGGTGGGCATAGCAGAGCGATTTTATCGCAATTGGGAGCAGAGGGTAGATTATATGCTTTTGATCAAGACAAGGATGCCTTGGTCAATGCTATTGAAGACGATAGGTTTCTGCTCATCAATGAGAATTTTAGATATATAAAGAGGTTCTTAAGATTTTATGGAGTAAAGGAGGTTGATGGTGTTTTGGCTGATTTTGGTGTTTCGTCACATCAGTTTGATGTGCCAGAACGAGGGTTTTCTACGAGATTCGATGCCGATTTGGATATGCGCATGAATCAAGATAATAAGCTCTCTGCGTTCGAAGTGATTAATACCTATGAAGAAGAGCAGCTCAGGGCTGTTTTGTTTCAGTATGGCGAATTGCGGCAAGCACCAGCGATGGCTAGGGCCATCGTATCAGCAAGAAAAGATGGTGACATAAAAACAAGTCAGCATTTAAAAGCTGTATTAAAGTCCTTTTTAAAGCACAAAAGAGAGCATAAGGTGTTGGCTCAAATTTTTCAGGCGATTAGGATTGAGGTCAACCAGGAGATTGAAGCTTTAAAGGAGTTTTTAATGCAAACCAAGGATATTCTTAAGCAGGGTGGCCGATTAAGCGTTATATCGTACCACTCCCTTGAAGATAGATTGGTGAAACGTTTCATGCGAAATGGCTTGTTTGAAGGAGAGCCAGAGCGGGATGTCTTTGGCAATTTTGAAGTCCCCTTTAAACGTGTAGGCAAATTGATAGTACCAACAGAAGAAGAAATAAGAAGTAATAACAGAGCAAGAAGTGCAAAATTAAGGGTAGCAGAAAAACTATGAAAAAAAGTATCTACAGTATACTGCGCGGTAAGTTTCTGGTCAGTGATGATTCGTTTAAGAATTGGCGTATCATCATTTTTATTTCTGTGCTTGCTATAATCATGATAGCGAGCTCCCATAGTGCAGATAGAAAGGTACACGAGATTGCTAGGCTCACTAATGAAGTTAAGGCTTTGCGATCGTCTTTTGTTGATGGTAGGTCCAAACTCATGCGCTTAAAAATGGAATCTACCATAATACGGAAAGTAGCCGATAAGAATATTCAGATTTCTGAAATACCACCCACTAAAATCAGGGTAAAATCACAAAAAGACTAAGGATTGGCAACAACAGAAACCAACATATTAAACAGGTTGTACTTTGTAGCAGGCTGCATGTTTGTCTTTGCTATTGCCGTGGTTTTTAAGCTGTGCACTATCCAGTTTGTCCAAGGTGACACTTACAGGGCGCTTGCCGAAAAGCGAACCGTAAAGGAGTTTGAAATACCAGCTAATCGTGGTAATGTGTATTCGGTAGATGGAAGTTTATTGGCCACCTCAATTCCTAAATACGATATTAGGATTGATGCCGTGCAGCCCAAAGATGCCGTATTTGAAAAATATCTTGGGCCTTTAGCTGATTCGCTGTCCAGATACCACGGAAAATCACCTTCGTACTATAAAAATAATATTCGTAAAGCCCGAAAGAATAGAAACCGCTATTTCTTACTAGCGCGAAACATTAGCTATTCAGACTACATACGGTTTAGAAACTTTCCTATGCTTCAACTCGGAGCTATTAAAGGAGGGCTTATCGTAGAGCAAACTACGAGACGCGAGCATCCCATGGGTGAAATTGCTGCGCGTTCCATTGGTTACGAGCGTATAGATGAAAATAATTACGCCACTAGAGTGGGAATTGACGGTGCCTTTGGAGAAGATTATCTACGAGGAAAAAAAGGGAAACGTCTAAAACAGAAAATAGGAAACGGCCAATGGAAACCCATTGCCGATTTTGACCAAATAGAGCCACAAGATGGCTATGATGTCTATACCACTATAGATGTGAATATTCAAGACATAGCCCATCATTCCTTATTGGGTCAGCTCGAAAAGTATGAAGCCGAGCATGGTTGCGTTGTGGTTATGGACGTTAAATCAGGTGAAATTAGAGCTATTTCCAATTTAGCCAGAACCTCAAAGGGAACGTACTACGAACGCTTAAATTATGCCGTTGGCGAAAGCCATGAGCCAGGATCCACGTTTAAGGTTATCGCTATGATGGCGGCCTTGGAGGACAAGGTCATTGATACCTCTACTATTATAGACACCCAGAACGGCATCAAATATTTTTATGGTCGAACCATCAGCGATTCCCATCGCGGAGGTTACGGTAAGATTTCTGCGGCTAGAACCTTAGAGGTATCTTCAAATATTGGTTTGGCCACGATCATTGATGACAACTATTCCAATCAACCTGAAAAATTCCTTGATCGCTTAGCGCAATGGCGATTAGATAAGCCGCTTGGCGTTTCAATCATTGGAGAAGGCAAGCCTATAATTCCTAGGCCTGGCGACCGAATTTGGAGTAGAAATGCATTGCCCTCAATGGCGTACGGTTATAATTTGAGTATGACGCCGCTTCAAACTCTGGCCTTTTACAATGCCATTGCCAATAACGGCGAACTCGTAAAGCCACGATTTATTAAAGCCGTAAAATCCTTTGACAAGGATATTGAAGTCTTTGAGAAAGAGGTGCTAGTCGATAAGATTTGCTCAGATGAAACCTTATCTAAAATAAGGGAAATTCTAAAGAATATAGTGGTAAGAGGAACAGGTAGCCGCATGTACTCAGAGACTTTTTCCATGGCAGGAAAAACAGGAACAGCAAGAACTGACTACGCCAATTTTGAAGAATGGAAGAAAGACAAAAAATACATTTCCTCATTTGCCGGTTACTTTCCTGTAAATAATCCAAAGTATTCCTGCATTGTGGTCATCCATAAACCAAGTACAGAGGTCGGTTATTACGGTGCAGATGTTTCAGGCCCTGTATTTAAACGAATAGCCCAAAAAATATACATAGATACACCTGTTGTGGACGAAGTTGAGTCTGTTGAATTTCAAGATCAGACTGTAGAGAACGATTTTAATACCTATTACGACAAGGCCCAAAAGTACAAGGAGCTTATGCCAGATGTTACAGGTATGGCAGCCATGGATGCGGTAACCCTTTTAGAAAACCTTCAAGTAAAAGTCAAGGTTAAACTTAGGGGAAGTGGTACGGTTAAAAGACAATCGATTCAAAAGCATCAAAAACTAGAACCCAATCAAACCATAGAACTAGAAGCATCGTGAAGGTATTAAAAGACATATTGTACGGTGTAAATATCAATGCAGTGGCAGGCAGTACCACTACTGTTGTCAATAGTATTGCATTCGATTCAAGACATGTTGGCGCCAACGATGCTTTTGTGGCCATAAGGGGAGCTGCTGCAGATGGCCACCAATTTATTGCAGCTGCCATTGACCGTGGTGCTGTAGCTATAATCTGTGAGACACTACCCGAAACCTTACAGGATGGTATCACCTATGTAGAAGTCACCAATTCTAACAAAGCTCTAGCCTATATGGCCGCTAATTATTATGAGCACCCTTCAAAGAATCTAAAGCTTGTTGGTGTCACAGGAACCAATGGAAAAACCACAGTAACTAGTTTACTGTACCAACTCTTTAAAAAGGCTGGGTATAAAGTAGGACTACTGTCTACTGTGAAAATCATGGTAGATGCCACAGAATATAGAACTACCCACACTACACCAGATTCCCTGACAATCAATAAGTATTTAAAGCTAATGAACGATGAAGGGGTGGAATTCTGTTTTATGGAGGCCAGTTCGCATGGCATCCATCAAAGTCGCACGGCAGGACTACACTTTGCAGGAGGTGTTTTTACCAACTTGTCCCACGATCACTTGGATTATCATAGTTCTTTTGCCGAGTATCGCGATGTGAAGAAATCCTTCTTTGATGCACTTCCAAAACAGGCTTTTGTCTTGTCCAACTTAGATGACAAAAATGGTTTGGTGATGTTGCAGAATACGAATGCCAAGAAATTCACCTATGCCTTAAAAAACTATGCGGATTATAAGGCACAGATTTTAGAAAACGACTTTGGCGGTTTGTTGCTAAAAATCAATGATGTAGAGCTTTGGACCAAACTTATAGGCAACTTCAATGCCTATAATATATTGGCCATTTATGGTACCGCAGAATTACTGGGATTACAAAGCGAAGAAATCCTAAAGTTGATTAGTGAATTGGAAAGTGTGAGCGGGCGCTTTCAATATTTTATTTCAGATGATAGAATAACCGCTGTGGTCGATTATGCCCATACGCCAGATGCTTTAAAAAACGTGTTGGAGACCATCAACACCATTAGAACAAAGAACGAGGATTTAATAACGGTTGTGGGTTGTGGTGGCGACAGGGATAAGACCAAGCGACCAAAAATGGCAAATATTGCTTCAGCTTTGAGCACTAAGGTCATATTTACAAGTGACAATCCAAGAACGGAAGACCCTGAAGCCATCATAAAAGATATGGAGAAGGGCGTTGCACCGCAAAATTTTAAAAAGACGCTGTCTATAACGGACAGAAAACAAGCTATAAAAGCGGCATGCCAAATGGCTCAGCCCAAGGATATCATTCTAATAGCTGGTAAAGGTCATGAAACTTATCAAGAGATCAATGGAGAGCGCTTTGATTTTGACGACTATCAAATCGTTCAGGAATGTTTAAAAGAATTACAAAAATAGATGCTGTACTACTTATTTGAATATTTAGAACAACAATATCAATTTCCAGGAGCTTCTCTCTTTGGATACTTGTCATTTAGGGCAGCTGTGGCTATTATTTTGTCCTTGTTGATTTCTACCATATTCGGTAAGCGTATTATTCGGTTTTTACAACGAAAGCAGGTGGGTGAAACTATTCGCGATTTGGGCTTGGAAGGTCAGGTGGAAAAGGCAGGTACACCTACTATGGGAGGTATCATAATTATTATGGCTACGCTCATTCCAGTTTTACTTATTGCAAAATTGGAAAACACCTATATTATTTTGCTTCTGGTTACCACCATTTGGATGGGAACCATCGGATTTATAGATGATTATATTAAAAAGTTTAAGAATGATAAAGAAGGCCTTAAAGGGCGCTTTAAGGTTTTAGGACAAATAGGACTTGGGATTATTGTAGGAGCAACGCTATACTTCAGCAGTGATGTTACTATAAAGGAAAAATTACCCCTAAAGGAACGCCAAGCACTCTTGGCTCAAAACCCAGACATACCAGCTGCCAAATTATTCCAGCCTGAAGAAAAGTCCACAAAGACAACCATACCCTTCGTAAAGAAAAACGAATTTGATTATGCCGTTTTAATCACCTGGATAAACCCTAGCCTTAAGCCTTACGCTTGGATAGCCTTTATACTGGTGAGCATTTTTATAATTACGGCGGTTTCCAATGGTGCCAATCTTACCGATGGAATCGATGGCCTCGCCGCTGGGTCGTCAGCTATTATCGTTCTAACCCTAGGTATTTTCGCTTGGGTTTCGGGTAACATCATTTTTTCGGAGTATCTCAACATCATGTACATCCCAAGGGTAGAGGAAATCACCATTTACATCGCTGCTTTTGTGGGAGCCTTGGTAGGATTTTTATGGTACAATGCTTATCCAGCGCAAGTATTTATGGGCGATACAGGAAGCTTAACTATTGGAGGCATCATTGCGGTAATTGCTATTGCCGTAAGAAAGGAATGGCTCATCCCTGTGTTGTGCGGCATATTTCTAGCTGAGAATTTATCAGTGGTCATGCAGGTGAGTTATTTCAAATATACACGGAAGAAATACGGTGAGGGCAGACGAATTTTTAAAATGTCTCCCTTGCATCATCACTATCAGAAGTCTGGATATCACGAGAGTAAAATAGTCACGCGATTTTGGATAATTGGCATTTTGCTGGCCATCATTTCCATTGTGACGCTGAAGATAAGGTAATGAAGAGACTCGTAGTACTGGGTGGTGGTGAAAGTGGTGTAGGTGCAGCACTGCTAGGAAAAGCAAAAGGATTTGAGGTCTTTGTTTCAGACATTAAGACCATAGCAAAATCCTATAAGGACGTTCTTATACATCATGAGATTGAATTTGAAGATGGACAGCATACACCAGCGAAGATCCTTAATGCCGATTTGGTTATGAAGAGTCCTGGGATACCTGAAAAGGTAGCCTTAGTACAGAGCATTCGAGAGCGGAGAATTCCGGTCGTATCGGAGATTGAGCTTGCCTCTCGTTATACCGATGCTACACTCATTGCTATTACGGGAAGTAATGGTAAAACCACAACGGCCAGCTTAACACATCATCTGCTAAAAACAGATTTAGATGTTGGTCTAGCGGGTAATATCGGAACCAGTTTCGCTAAACAACTGTTGCAAGCGCAGCATACGCACTATGTGTTGGAAGTGAGTAGTTTTCAGTTGGACGATATTGAGCATTTTAAACCTCAAATTGCGGTACTGACCAATATAACACCAGACCATCTCGATCGCTACAACTATCAGTTTGAAAGATATGTGGCCTCAAAATTCAGGATTATAGAAAACCAGACCTCAGCAGATGTCTTTATATATGATGCCGATGATGAGGTTATAGCCAGCTGGATGCAGCAGCATCAAATTCAATCTAGAACCTTGCCCTTCTCCTTGACCAAAACCATTGAGCAGGGCGCCTATTTAAAGGATAACAACATAATAATAACAATAGATAACAACCAAATAATTATGCCTACAGAGAACTTAGCATTAGAGGGAAAACACAACATTAAAAATGCAATGGCCGCTTCTACGGTAGCGCATTTGCTCAGAATTAGAAAACAGACCATACGCGAGAGTTTAGAGAACTTTCAAGGTGTGGAGCACCGATTGGAACATGTGCTTAAAATCAATAAGGTACAGTATATCAATGATTCCAAGGCCACCAATGTCAATGCCACTTATTTTGCCTTGGAGAGTATGGATGCGCCTACAGTTTGGATTGTAGGAGGCGAGGACAAGGGCAATGATTATAAAGAATTATTCCCTTTTGTTAACGAGAAGGTTAAGGCCATTATCTGTTTGGGCGTGGACAATTCAAAATTGTTTGAGGCCTTTGGCAATATGGTAGATATCATAGTAGAAACGCAATATATGAGCGAAGCGGTAAAAATAGCCTATAAGGTTGCTGAGGCCGGAGATAATGTGTTACTCTCGCCAGCATGTGCAAGCTTTGATCTATTTGAAAATTATGAAGACAGAGGCCGCCAATTTAAAAATGCAGTAAGGAATCTTTAAAACAAGTTAAACGAGAGGATTATGAATCCGGTATTTAAACAAATCAAAGGAGATCGAGCCATTTGGGCCATAGCTACCCTATTGGCTATTTTTTCTTTTTTACCGGTTTATAGTGCAGCCAGTAATCTCGCTTATGTGGGAGGCACAGGAAATACCTTCACTTTCTTCCTTAAGCATTTTATGCATTTGGTGCTTGGTTTTGCTATTATGTTTGGTGTTCATAAGGTGCCCTACAAATATTTTAGGGGCTTATCTATTATTATGATTCCTATTGTTTTGGTGCTGCTCGTCGTTACGATGCTTCAAGGTACTACCATAGAAGGTGCCAATGCCAGTCGTTGGATTCAAATTCCCATTGTGAATATGTCTTTTCAGACGTCAACATTGGCCTCTGTTGTGCTAATGGTTTACGTGGCACGCTACCTCTCTAAGATCAAGGATAAAAAGGTATCGTTTAAAGAGACTATCGTCCCGCTTTGGCTTCCGGTTTTTCTTATACTTATTTTAATCTTACCTGCCAACTTCTCTACAACTGCTATCGTCTTTTCAATGGTTGTCATGTTAGCTTTTATAGGTGGGTATCCCTTACGTTACTTAGTGGTCATGCTAGGTGCGGGAATCTTAGGTCTTGTGTTCTTTGTTCTTGTGGCAAAGGCATTTCCGGAAGCTATGCCCAATCGCATTGATACGTGGATGAGTCGTATCGAAAACTTTACCAATGGCGCAGATACCGAAGCAGATTACCAAATTGAAAAAGCTAAAATTGCTATTGCTTCAGGAGGGATTCAAGGGGTTGGACCTGGTAAGAGCAAACAAAAGAATTTTTTACCGCAATCGTCTTCAGATTTCATATTCGCCATTATTATCGAGGAGTATGGCCTGATAGGCGGACTCTTTCTTTTACTGCTGTATTCATGGTTGTTGTTTAGGATTGTCATAGTATCCCAAAAGGCAGATTCTATTTTCGGAAAACTACTGGTGCTTGGTGTGGGCTTGCCCATCGTATTCCAAGCGTTGATTAATATGGCTGTAGCTGTAGAATTGTTCCCGGTAACCGGCCAAACCTTACCCTTAATTAGTAGTGGTGGAACTTCTATTTGGATGACGTGCTTGGCCATAGGAATTATTTTAAGTGTAAGCGCAAAACGGGAGGAATTGAGAACGATTGAAAGTACAACGGACCAAGAGGATAATCCTCTGGATATTTTAAGTGAAACGATATAAATGGCACACTACAGATTCATATTGTCAGGTGGAGGCACAGGAGGACATATCTATCCTGCCATTGCCATTGCCGATGAGTTGAAATCGCGTTATCCAGAATCGGAATTTTTGTTCGTTGGCGCTTCTGATAGAATGGAAATGGATAAAGTGCCAGAAGCTGGTTATAAGATTGAAGGCCTATGGATATCTGGTATTCAGCGTAAACTAACGTTAAAAAACTTGGCTTTTCCCTTCAAATTAGTGTTAAGCTTGTTGCGGTCACGAAAGATTATCAAAACGTTTCAGCCAAACGTGGTAATCGGTACTGGTGGTTTTGCTAGCGGTCCTTTACTTCAAGTTGCCGCCTCAAAAGGCATTCCATGTCTCATTCAGGAGCAAAACTCCTATCCAGGAATTACCAATAAGCTACTGGCTAAGAAAGTAGCTGTTGTCTGTGTTGCTTATGAGGGCTTGGAAACCTATTTCCCTCAAGAAAAGATTAAGCTTACGGGTAACCCTGTTCGGCAAGACTTACTGCAAATAAGTTCGAGAGCTATAGAAGGTAAGGATGCCTTTGGTCTCATTCATAGAAAGCACACCTTACTGGTTTTAGGTGGGTCCCTCGGAGCAAAGCGAATCAACCAACTTATTGAAGCTAATTTGGACTTCTTTGCACAGCATGATGTTCAAGTCATTTGGCAATGTGGGAAACTCTACTATGAACAATACAAGACACATAACACCTTAAAGGATGTACAGGTGCACGCCTTTATTAAGGACATGGCCTTGGCTTATGCTGCCGCAGATATTATCATTTCAAGGGCGGGAGCCATTTCGGTATCGGAATTATGCATCGTAGGTAAGCCTGTTATTTTTATTCCTTCACCAAATGTGGCCGAAGATCATCAAACCAAAAATGCTCAGGCTGTAGCCGATAAAGGTGCGGCTCTCATGCTAAAAGAGCAAGAGTTGGATGAAAAGTTTCAGGTTGAGTTCGCGGAATTGTTGGAGAATGACGACAAGCGTAAGGCCTTAGGCAATGAAATAAGAGCCTTAGCTAAGGTCGATGCAACCAAAGCCATCGTTGATGAAATAGAAAAATTATTGAACGTATGATGACGGTGTTGAATGCACATAACGTTTATTTCTTGGGTATTGGAGGCATTGGTATGAGTGCCTTGGCGCGTTATTTCCATACCAACGGAAAAAATGTTGCCGGTTATGACAGAACAGTGTCCGATATCACAACAGATTTAAGCGGCCTTGGCATTGACATCCATTTTGAGGATACTATAACGGCCATACCTCCTGCATTTTTGAATTCGTCAAATACCTTGGTTGTTTACACGCCTGCTATTCCAAAATCACATCAAGAATTACAGTATTTTAGGTCAAAAGGCTTCCAAGTTTTGAAACGTTCAGAGGTATTGGGCGAGATTGCCGGTCAGGGCACCTGTCTGGCCGTTGCCGGTACCCATGGAAAAACCACCACTACCAGTATTTTAGGTCATTTGCTGTATGACTGCGATGTGCCTGTAACTGCATTTTTTGGTGGGATTAGCGAAAACTACAACACCAACTTTATTAGCAAGGGTACCGAAGTTACCGTCGTTGAGGCCGATGAGTTTGACCGTTCGTTTTTGACCTTGAATCCAGATATGGCCTGCATCACATCTATGGATGCCGATCACCTCGACATTTATGGTGATGCCGAAGCACTAGAAAACACCTTTCGTAAGTTTTCAAAACAGGTGAAAGCCAATGGTACTTTCTTTGTGAAAAACGGCTTGCCACTCAAAGGTATTACCTACGGCCTTGAAGACGATTCAGACTTTAGTGCTGAAAATATTAGAATATCCGATGGGAGATACATTTTTGATTTTCGTACTCCTGACAAAACATATAAGAATTTTGAATTTAACCTACCTGGTAGACACAATTTGTCGAATGCAATAATAGCCTTGGCGATGGCTGCAACGTATGGTTGCCCTCACCAGCAGCTCGCCAAGGGTTTAGCATCTTACAAAGGCGTAAGACGACGGTTTACTTATCACATTAAAACCGAGGATTTGGTTTTAATCGATGACTATGCGCATCATCCTCAGGAAATAGAAGCGGTTTACCAAGCCCTGAGGGAAATGTATCCTGAAAAGAAATTGCTGGCCATCTTTCAGCCGCATCTTTACTCCCGTACCCGGGATTTTGTAGAAGGCTTCGCTGAGAGTTTGTCAAAGTTTGATGCCATTATTCTATTGGATATTTACCCTGCGCGAGAGTTGCCTATTGAGGGCGTATCCTCAGCTTGGTTGTTACAAAAAATAAAAAATACTAATAAGCAATTGCTTAAGAAAACAGAATTGTTGGACGCCATAAAACAAAGCGATGCCACAGTAATCCTTACCATAGGTGCTGGTGATATCGGAGAGGAAGTAAAAACGATTAAAAAAGCGATGGCCCTTGCGAACTAAATATGCCTACATAAAATTACTTGTTTTGCTCCTGCTGGTCGGGTTTCTATATGCCTTTTCCAATAACAGAAATAGCGCCAAACCGGTAGGGTCTACAAACATTACATTTTTAGGGGAAAATACCCTTTTTATCACCGAAAATGCTGTTAGTAAATTGTTAATACAAAATCAACAGCCTGTTACGGAGCTACCTAAAGAAATTATAGATTTGAACGAATTGGAAACCGCCCTAAATTCTAATCCAATGATAAAGAAAGCACAGGTGTTTATGTCCGTAAACGGTGAGCTTTCTGCTGAGATTGAACAAAAACAACCTATTGCTAGAGTTAGTGCTGAGGAGTCGTATTACATTGATGATGAGGGTGATTATATGCCTTTATCCGTCAATTATGCGGCCCGAGTACCACTCGTTACCGGTAACATAAATAAAGAACATCTAGATACGGTTTTTCGCCTGGCCAAAACGGTTTATGAAGATGAATTTCTGAAGAAGCATGTCATTGGGATACATCAAAATGAAGACCATAGCATGGCTTTTAAAATCCGTAAAAGCGATGTTATTGTTCATTTGGGTGATTTGTCTAATCTAGAGAAGAAGCTCAACAATTTTAAAGTCTTTTATCAGAAGGCGGTAAAAGACTCAATTTTGGATAGGTACAGTACAATAAACTTAAAATTTGACAAACAGGTCATAGGCACCAAAAAATAAATTATGGAGAAGCATAACATTGCAGTAGGACTTGATATCGGAACCACAAAAATCGTGGCCATGATTGGTCGTAAAAATGATTATGGTAAACTCGAGATCTTAGGTGTTGGCAAATCTAAGAGTATGGGTGTGCATCGTGGTGTGGTAAATAATATAACCCAAACCATTCAGTCCATTCAGCAAGCGGTACAGGAAGCCGAAGGTGCCGCCTCTGAAAAAATAACGGAAGTTACGGTTGGTATTGCCGGCCAGCATATACGAAGTTTACAACATAGTGATTATATCACCAGACCTAATTCAGAAACGGTTATAGACGAATCGGATATCGATCGTTTGATCAATCAAGTCCACAAATTAGTGATGCTGCCAGGAGAAGAGATCATACATGTTCTTCCGCAAGAATTTAAGGTTGATGGTCAGGCAGAAATCAAGGAACCTATAGGTATGTATGGCGGACGCTTGGAAGCCAATTTCCATGTCGTAGTTGGGCAGGTATCCTCTATTAGAAACATTGGACGCTGTGTAAAAAGTTCAGGCTTGCAGTTAGAAGGGATTACCCTAGAGCCTTTGGCGTCAGCCAATGCCGTCCTCAGTCAGGAAGAAAAAGAGGCTGGCGTTGCCTTGATCGATATAGGCGGTGGTACTACGGATTTGGCGGTGTTTAAAGATGGTATCATAAGGCATACCGCTGTTATCCCATTTGGAGGTAACGTTATTACGGAAGATATAAAAGAGGGCTGCTCCATTATTGAAAAGCAGGCAGAACTTCTAAAAATTAAGTTCGGTTCGGCATGGCCAGGAGAGAACAAGGATAACGAAATTGTATCCATACCAGGTCTGCGCGGTCGGGAGCCAAAGGAAATCACGCTAAAGAATTTATCAAAAATAATTCATGCCAGGGTGGTTGAAATTATAGAACAAGTTTATGTAGAGATCAAAAACTATGGCCACGAAGAACAGAAAAAGAAACTCATTGCGGGAATCGTATTAACAGGTGGTGGAAGCCAGTTAAAACATTTAAAGCAATTGGTAGAGTATATAACAGGCATGGACACTAGAATAGGCTACCCTAACGAACATTTGGCAGGGGATAGCGATGATGAGATTACGAGTCCGCTATATGCAACAGCTGTCGGCTTGGTCATGGATGGCATTCGACGTCAAGAGCGCAAGGTGATGGAGGCTCAAGCAGAGGAAGCAGTTATGGAAGACCAAACGGATGCGCCAGATGACGAGGAAAAGCTAGAAGAGCCCATCAAGGAACGGCGTTCGTTCTTGGATAAGCTCACGGAGCGTGTCAAGGACTTTTTGGATAATGCCGAATAAACAGAATTAATTAATTAAATCATATAAAAATCCCATAATCACAATAACATGAGTAATAGCAACGAATTTGGAAACATTTCTTTTGATCTGCCCAAACATCAATCCAATGTCATAAAGGTTATTGGTGTCGGTGGCGGTGGAAGCAATGCCATTAACCACATGTTTCAGCAAGGTATCAAAGGTGTAGATTTTGTTATCTGTAACACCGATGCCCAAGCGCTTCAAAGTAGTGGTGTTCCCAACAAAATTCAATTAGGCGTTAACTTAACCGAAGGACTAGGAGCAGGAGCCAACCCAGATGTTGGAGAACAAGCTGCCGTTGAAAGTTTAGAAGATATCAGACGCATGTTGGATACCAATACCAAAATGGTGTTTATAACGGCCGGTATGGGTGGCGGCACAGGTACAGGAGCAGCACCGATTATTGCTAAAATGGCCAAGGAGTTAGAGATACTAACGGTAGGTATCGTTACCATTCCGTTCCAGTTTGAAGGTAAAATGCGTAACGAGCAGGCCCAACGCGGTATCGAAAACTTACGCCAACATGTGGATTCCCTCATTGTGATTAACAACAACAAGCTTCGTGAAGTTTATGGAAATTTAGGCTTTAAGGCTGGGTTCTCCAAGGCCGATGAAGTCTTGGCAACAGCCTCGCGCGGTATTGCTGAGGTAATTACCCACCACTATACCCAAAACATCGATTTACGCGATGCTAAAACGGTATTGAGTAATAGTGGTACAGCCATTATGGGATCGGCTACGGCTTCGGGTCAAACGCGTGCCCAAGAAGCCATAATGAAGGCCTTGGATTCCCCATTGCTTAATGATAACAAAATTACAGGTGCTAAAAATGTCTTATTACTCATTGTTTCCGGCTCCCAAGAGATTACTATTGATGAAATAGGCGAGATCAATGATCACATTCAGGATGAAGCAGGGCATGGCGCCAATATTATTATGGGTGTTGGCGAAGATGAATCGCTTGAGGAATCTATTGCTGTGACCATCATCGCCACAGGTTTCAATATAGACCAGCAGAATGAAATCACTAATACGGAAACCAAAAAAGTGATCCACGCTTTGGAAGAACCTGGAGATGAAGAGGTGAGTACTCAAGAGCGTGAGCCTGCTATCATAACGCCAGACATTGTTTTAGACAAGGACCAAAAGCCTCCCATTGTAAAACATAC
>CAZGDG010000032.1:0-29502 GCA_964524415.1 uncultured Flavobacteriaceae bacterium | reverse complement strand
CTCAAACCAACACTAACTATACTGGTGCTACGGTTGGTTATAACGACTCAAAACACTTCGATGTTAATTTAACCATCCTTCAACGAACCAATGGTTTGGGTCAGTACCGACTGCCAAATGGAGCGTCAATTAGTAAAGAAGGGCTGTGGGTCATTAATCCTAAAATATGGATAAATAATATTCTAAATGAAGGCCTATTTTTTAAATCAGAATTAGCGTATCAAGCAAAAAGTGGCATGCGTTCACATGCTTGGTATGTCGGTGGAGGTATTCAGCGTGACGATATTAAGTTTAAGCCCTCTTTATACTATAGGTATGCGTTTATGCAGGGTGATGACCCAACAACAAGTACTTACGAACGTTATGACCCGCTTCTTTCTAGTGGACTTGGCAATTGGGTACAGGGTATTAATTTTAGAAAAGTTGTAGGTAACGGTAATTTTGTTACGCATCGTATTGAATTGAAAGGGAGTTTATCTGAAAAATGGCAGCTGGCACTGGACGCCTTCTTTCTAAGGGCTGAGGAGCTTAATAATTTAGGAGGTCTAGCTCCGGTATCTAATTTATCTGATCGAGATTTTGGTCAGGAATATTCCCTAAATCTAAGATATTTTATTAATCGTCACTTCCTTTTGCAAACGGTATTCTCCCATGCTGTACCACAAAATGCAATAACGAATAATCTACCAGATAGTAAATCCTGGCAAACGCTTCAGTTCAGCTTGTTTATGTTTTACTAATTAATTATAATCTGAATAAATAATATATTTAACTATCAAAATTATGACTCAAAAAGAAATCAACAAAGGCGCCATTACTGGATTTGTGATGAATGCGATAATCAACGGTATTATAAATTGGTTTCAAGTAAGAAACCTCGATCAGGTACTTGTAACGGACAACCTCATTTCTTCAGAACAACACACCTTATTCTCAGGAGCGGTCCCGTTGGCAGTGAGTTTGGCCTTCATCCTTTCAGGGATAGCCTATGCTACTACAAAAGTTCCTGGAAAACCAGGGTATTTCCCCAAGTATTTTGTAAAATCCCTTTGGTATGCCTTTGCCACATTTGGTATAGTCGTTACTTTAGGTGTGCTGTGGCAACGCTTTATGGGTTCTGTGAGCATTTCACCTATAGCGGCTGCCATATGGGCCGGAATCATAGCCGGGATCGTAGCAGCAGTCGTTAACTACAAGATAGTTTCTGATTTGGTGCAATCAAAAAAGGCAGCCTAACAATTGTGATAACCATTTTTCCTTTTGCTGAAGGATTGAATAATGACTTATTTTTCTAAGGTATCCTTAAGGAAAAGCCATTGACTAACCATAGCAGGCGAAGGGAAGACGTTTATTCAAAAAATTTATAACCAAATAAAAAAGGTATATCTGTATGCATGTATTAACTATTGGTGGTGCTGGGCAACTTGGCTATTTTATTTTAAAGCACCTTGCTTTACAAGGTCATGAACTGAGCATCATTGGTATAGGTACGCCACCTGAGGAAGGCTATTTGCCAATGGGAACACGGTATATCGCGTGTAATGTTGAGAAAGCTACCGAAGAGGAGCTTCGACAGCATTTCAAAGGCATCGATACCGTAATCCATGCTGCTGGAGCTGATGGTAGAAACATTTTTCCGAGTCCGGCCATTAATGGCTTTCGTGACGCAAATGTGAAACCAATATCACGCATCATCAATGCGATGCGAGATGTGGGAGCGCGTAAGCTCATTATTTTAGGATCCTACTACACGGCGATGCACCGCGTATATCCAGATCTTAACATACCTTCAAAAAGTGCTTATATTCGCTCTAGAGTGGAACAGACCGAGGAGGCATTTGAACATGCCGGCACTGATATTGATGTGGCCGTGTTGGAACTGCCCTATATTTTTGGGGCAGCGCCGGGAAGAGGAACCTTGTGGGGATTTTACATAGATGCGCTCAAAAACAATGACGGTACCCTTTCAGTACATGCTGGTGGTAGTGCCTGCATCACGATGAATCAGGTGGGATTGGCAGCGGCACATGCGGCCATCTATTCTAAGGGCCATAAATGCTACCCGATAGGTAACATAAACCTAACTTACGCGTCCATTTTCAACCATTTTGCCAAAGCATTAGATGTAGAATGTGACATTATTCCGCGCAAACCTGAATATTTCAGAGAGAAAGCCATGGAAACCTTAAAGCGATTAGAGGCCTCAGGTATGGAAAGCGCCTATGATCCATTAGGACTGCTCGATATTGAAGATCAACTGCTGTACATAGACCCACTACCGTCCATGCAGGCCTTAAACTTTCAGGCCGAGGACATTGGTATCGCCATACAGGAATCAGTTGATGCGACCTTGCGTTATCAAGGTCGTGGACCTGGAAGCCTAGAATCAAGTAAAAAATAAAATTTAGAAAGGTGTTGTAATATAAGGATGAACGTCGATTGGTTAACGGCAAAGCTCTAAAAGATGTACAGTAAATTAGAGTCAGTTTAAAAATGTTGAATACCAAGTAATCGGTTTTAAGGAAATCTGATGCGTCCTTATGGTCTCAATCACAATGAATAATTGAATATTTTTTTTAAATTTAAGGTACACATTTCTTTTGTGTCCTAACACCTGATAAGTCGTCATGAACTCCCGTTTTAAAAAACTTTCTTGGTTGCCCCTCGTTATATTTTTAATTGCACTGCTTAATTCTTGTTCTCTTGTAAAAATCGAAAGTGAACAAAAGCCATTAGGGGTTAGGGAACTTAATACTAGGCTTCTCACTCAAAACTTTGCTCAACTAGCCATGGACAACGTAGAATTGGCTGCGGATAGCATTTCAAAATTGGCCATGGGCAATAAGGATATCCAAGTCAATACGCTGTACTGGAAAATTCAAACCTCTGAGGAATTAGGTAAATTAAGTTTTCAAACAGAGCCAAAAATAGCCTTGATGGATACGTGGTCTTATTTTTTGGAAGTGAAGCAGTCTTTTGAGGACCCAGAATTGAAGGCAGTGTTTGGTGAATACAACCCTATTGCTTTAGATGCGGTAAAAAAGAATATAGATGGTATACAGAAGATTGCAGCCAGTGTGCTACCTACAGACGAATTTCTTAAAATCAAGGATTTTGTAGAAGATTACGCTAAAAACTCTCCTTTATTGATGCAACAGGAATTTAAGCATAAGTCTATCAGGGAATCCTATATGAAGTTTAAGCAGATTCCAGACAGCACAGCTGTTCAGACTGTAGGAACACTATCTGAGGTGGTTGCCGATGCGACTAATAGGTTTGGGTATTATTCAGATGCTTCAGGAAAACGTTTAAATTGGAAGGCTGAGATGATACTGCGAAAAAGGGGAATCGACTCTATGGATTTTGAAGCCAAAATGGCTGAAGTCGATCGGCAATTTGAGCGTCTGATAACAGTTGCCGAAAATTCACCTGAGACCATCAAGGAAGCCATCGTTGAATTTAGATATAACATTAGCCCCTTATTTGAAGGCCTTAATTACGAAATTGGTTCGGCCATGGAGAGCTTGTCGGAAGATTTAACATCTGTAGATAGTATGTTATTGCGAGAACGGGTGGCACTGGATTCTATAATTAAAAGAGAGCGCGTAGCTTTAACGGAAAAAGCGGATACCTTAGTAGATGAAGGTATAAAAACAGCGTTTGACAGCATTGGTGATACCTTAAGCAGTTTAATACTTTATTTTATACTCTTGTTTGTTGTAGTATTGGGCTTGCCTTTTTATTTAGGTTATCTCATAGGTAGACGAAAATCAAAAGCTTAACAAATTATGAAAAAACAAATTCTAATTATAGCAGTATTTATGACCTTGCTTTCTTGTTCTTCGAACAAACAAAAAACCACTGTCTATTGGGTGAGCGGTTTTAAAACCAATTGTGAAAGTGGTGCTGGCCCATCAAGCTGCCTTTTAATTTCTAAAGGGGAGGATTTACAAAATGCAGAATGGCAGAATTTCTATACTACTATCGAAGGATTTCAATTTGAAGAAGGTGTGATGAAAAAAATTGAAGTGCAGGAAACTGAGCGCGAAGAGCCTATACCTGCAGACGCTTCTAGCATCATTTATAAAATGACAAAAGAGTTAGAGCAAAAACCCGATCCAAGAATAGCCTTGAATGGTGATTGGAAGGTAGACGTAATGATCAACCAGTCTTTAAATCAGGATACAATTGTACCTACCCTGTCTATTAATTTATTGGACATGAGTGTTAACGGTAGTGGCGGCTGCAATCGATATAAAGGAACTATAACAGCTTTAGGACTTGAAAATTTGACCTTTGGCGAGCTTTTAAACACTTTGAGGATGTGTGAGCACCAAGCCATTGAGGATGCCTTTCTTAAGGCCTTGCGAGAAATAGCTGGATATACACTGGCAGATAATAAATTGTCATTATTAAATAAGAATAAGGACGTACAACTGGTTTTTAATAAAATGGATCAAACGAAAAACACAATGCGAATAAATGACATTTGGACTGCTGTGCGCATAAATGGTAATCCCATCAACAGAATGGTAAAGGTACCTCAATTAGAGGTTAATGTTAGCGAGATGAAGATATTTGGCAGTGATGGGTGTAATAATTATTTCGGAACCATAACGGAATTGACTGAAGAGACCATTGCTATAAGTGGCATTGGTTCTACGAGAAAAATGTGCCCTGATATGGAGGTGCCAGAGCGCTACAATGCAGCGCTTTCAAAAATTAACAACTATAGTTTTAACGAGCGACTTTTAGTGTTTAGGGATAAAGATGGAAATGAGGTTTTAGCGTTTTTGAAGGTTGACTAACCATAGAATTAGGAATATATATTGGGAATGAATCAAATTCTTGAATTTTTAAAAAGTAATCTAGGTAAGAGTATTATCTCCTTGCTTATAGCCATTGTTATTATTGCCATTATTTCGGCAATAATCAAACGAATTATCCCCAGACACATACCAGATGCCAGTTCCCGTTACAGGGCAAGGAAATTTGTGAATATTGTAGGTTATATCGCGGCAATAACTCTGGCTTTGGTCGTATTCAGCAATCAGCTATCTGCCTTAAGTGTGGTGTTAGGTGTTGCGGGTGCAGGTGTTGCCTTTGCATTTCAGGAGGTTATTGCCAGTTTTGCAGGGTATTTGGTCTTGCATTCCTCAAACTTTTTTAAGGTTGGTGATCGCGTGATGCTTGGTGGAATTAAAGGTGATGTCATTGATGTAGGCTTATTGAGAACCTCTTTAATGGAGACAGGCGATTGGATAAATGGCGATCGTTACAATGGTCGTATCACAAAGGTTGCTAACAGTTTTATTTTTAAGGCTCCGGTACATAATTATTCTGGAGACTTCCCATTTTTGTGGGATGAGATAAGAATACCCGTTAAAACTGCAGGTGATGTTCAATATGCGAATGATAAATTTTTAGAGATTTTATATGAAGTTCAAGGCGAATTTACGTCGCAAGCGAAAGAATACTGGCACAAAATGACGGAGAAGTATATGGTTGAAGATGCACGGGTCGACCCTTTTGTTTTGATGAGGTTTGATGAAAACTGGATAGATTTCACCTTACGGTACGTTGTAGACTATAAGATGCGAGGTACAACCAAAGATAAAATTTACAAAAAGGTACTTCAGGCCATCAATAATTCAGAAGGTAGGCTAGAAGTGGCTTCAGCGGCATTCGAAATCACCGCATTCCCAAAACAGTAGTTTCCAATCTACTCTATAAGTACATCAACTTTTTTAGGAATTAGGAGGATAGGTTAAAGTGTTTTTAAGCGACTCAATAGTTTGGCTATCAAAGTTAGGTATTTGGAGTTCGTTATTATCCATCCATTCCTTAACCTTTGCTTCTGCTTCTGCTTTTTTGGTTTCAGATAGGCCTTGATCTTGAGAAATATATACGGTTTGTGAAGGGAAAGCAAAACCACTACCGCTATTTTCAATAACCTCGGCTATTCGTAAGTTGATGTCTTCCTGCACACCCAGATAATCGTTCCAATCAGCAGCGTGTATGTAAGCAAATATTTCAACTTTTAAAGAATCACTACCATAACCCAAAAAACGTACTCGAGCAGGATCTGGGTCCACCTTTGGATGTGCATAAAGAATCTTCCGCAATTCTACCAAGATGTATCGCATTTGGTCTGAGGATGTTTCGTAACGCAATCCTAAAGTAGTAAGGAATAAAAACATATCGCGCTTAGCATAATTCTCAATAAGCTGGGAGGAAAAGTCGGCATTAGGTATTGTAACAAGAGTGCGTCCCAAGGTTCTAACCCTTGTTGACCTCATGCCTATTTGCTCTACTGTACCAACCGTATCTCCAAATTTACAGAAGTCGCCAACACTAACCGGTTGGTCAAAGACCACGGACAAACCTCCTACAATATTTTCAACAGTCTTCTGCGCACCTAACGCTAAGGCGATACCACCAAAACCTAAAGCAGCAATTCCTGCCGTAACGTTAAATCCTAGGGTGTCAAAAATTATGAGAATGGCAACGACGATAAGTGCGAACTTGGCACTATTTTTTAAAAAAGACACTGCAGAGAGCGCACTGAAAATTTCTCGTTCACGAAAACGCTCCTCACCAAGTGAGGAAATAGTGTTTATAAGTAACCAAATAAAAATGAACAAGGCAATCCAAAGCGAAATAAGAGTTATAAAGCTAAAGGACTGTCTTAAAATAATTGAAACACCGAGGCCCCGAGATACGCTTACGAATATGGTAACGGCAAGCACCAGTCTTAAAGGAATAAAAAGGGTGTTTAAAATCCTTTCGTAGTTACTTTTTTTCAAATCTTTCCATAACAAACGAATCAACCCCTTTAGCCCCTTGGTTATGAGCCAGGAAATGGGGTATGCTAGCAAAAGCAGTACAACAATAATCAGCCAATCTCTCAGTGGAGCACCTTGCCATTTTGTAGCTAAAGATCTGTCAGTTGAAATCTCCTCTGTGTAAACTTCATCATTGACTTCTATATAATTTAAGAGGACTTCCGTTGTAGAATTCGATATGACCCAAAGTTTCTGATCTTCTGCGTTGGTGATTTGTTCTAAATATATCGGAAGGGTTTCGGAGCTATTGAGTGAAATATCACCTACTTTTTCAAAATTGGATGTTAGGCCATCATTTAAGTTACCATTAGCATTATCATTAATTAAGTTAACTGGCAGTATGGTGCTATTGTTATTTAATACTATTTCTATCTTTTTTATGGTTTCGCTTAATGCCGAGTCTGTCTTTACTGAGCTATAGGTTGAAAAATCAAAATAATTAGTGGCTTTAAGATAGTCTTCATTTGCCAGTGCATCCAATAAACCCTTTATAGTCCCTTTAGGGTTTGAACGGCCTAGCGGGTCGATGTTATTTACATTTACGGATACAGTGTCAACTTTAGTACTTGGTAAAATCTGAAAGGCAGTTGCAAAATGAAAAAAGCACAGATAGACAAGAGTAGTTAAAAGGGTATTTTTAATATTCATAAGCCGATGAACCTTTTTGGTCGATTATTGTTTTAAATATAGGGAAAATAACAGTAATTATTGCCCTAACTTTTCTATCGAACATCTTTGTTGAGCCTCAATATTTACGCATTAAAAAATATGTTTCTAACTACACTTAACATCAAAATAGAAAATTTATGTGTGTAAACCTTATTATTTTAAGGTACTTGGTGTTGAGATGACATTTGTCATATTTATTTTAAAACGCATCTGGTAATTTTATACCTGATAAAATAATTTATTATGATGAATTTCTTAGCAGCGCTAATATACGACTGGAGTAATGGTGTTATAATGATTGGTGTTTTTGCTCTAGTTGTTGTTATACTTATAGGTGTCCTAATAAACTTTATGCTTAGCGGCAAAGGAAAAGAGGACAGCTAGACTAACTATTTTCAATCGTTTTAAAGAGCACAAGATTTGTGCTCTTTTTTTGTAACATTTTCCTTATTGATTCGTCTTATAGGTGTAATACAGTTATTATAATGGAATCAAATTATCATACTCTTAAGCGCACAGACAATCAGTTGATTGTTATTACGCATTTATCACAACTCTTAACTTACGTTACAGGTTTTGGCGGTTTAATCGTCCCCTTGGTTATATGGGCAAGCCAAAAGGATAACGTTGAGGGCATGGATGATCACGGAAAGCGTATCCTTAACTTTCAGTTGAGTGTTTTAATATATTACATTATTAGTATTCCTTTGATCTTTGTGTTTGGATTAGGTATTTTAACCATAATTCTAATAAGTATCATCGCCTTTGTCATGCCAATCATAAATGGTATAAAAGCTAGTAATGGCGAATTGCCAAGCTACCCCTTATCTCTTAATTTTGTTAGTTAGTAAATTATACTGTAGTTAAAATCTTCAGTTTCCTATAAGAGATAAAAAAAAGGCACGATGTTAATCGTGCCTTTTTATATGATATATGGTTTTCTTCTAATTAATTGTTGAGCATAACTGGCATCACTAACATGGTAATATGCTCACCCTCATCCAATCCATCAACAGGCGTTAAAATACCAGCTCTATTAGGCAGGCTCATTTCTAATTGTACATTGTCGGAGTTAAGGTTATTTATCATTTCCGTTAAGAAACGGGAATTGAACCCTATCTGCATATCGTCGCCTTGGTAATCGCAAGACAAGCGCTCTTCTGCCTTGTTACTGTAATCGATATCTTCGGCTGAAATATTAAGTTCTGCACCTGCAATTTTAAGCCTAATTTGATGTGTTGTTTTATTGGAGAAAATACTCACCCGACGAACGGAATTAAGAAATTGTGTTCTGTCAATAACCAATTTATTAGGGTTTTCCTTTGGGATAACCGCTTCGTAATTTGGGTATTTGCCATCGATTAAACGGCAGATAAGTACCGAATTATCAAAAGTAAACTTGGCATTGGATTCATTGTATTCTACCAGCACATCATCTTCACTGCCTGCTAAAATGCCTTTTAATAGATTAAGCGGTTTCTTAGGCATGATGAATTCAGCAGATTCTGTGGCGCTGACGTCGTTTCGCGTGTATTTTACCAATTTATGGGCATCGGTGGCCACAAAGGTTAAGCTGTCTTGGGCAAATTGAAAAAACACACCACTCATAACCGGTCTCAAGTCATCGTTACCAGCAGCAAAGATGGTTTTGCTTATAGCAGTGGCCAAAATATCACCCATTATGGTTGTTGTACTGGCATCTTCAACACTAACGGCATTAGGAAATTCCTCACCATCAGCATACGCCAAGGCATACTTACCGTGGCTTGAGCTGATCTCAACAGTGTTATTGTCTTCAATAACGAAAGTTAAGGGCTGCTCAGGAAAAGTTTTTAAGGTGTCCAACAGTAATCTGGCAGGTAAGGCAATGCTCCCTTCAGATTCACTTTCTACATCAATAGTAGATGACATCGTCGTTTCCAAATCGCTTGCTGAAATCGTTAACTTTGATTGGTTTAACTCGAATAGAAAATTATCAAGAATAGGTAAGGTGTTACTATTGTTTATAACGCCTCCGAGCGTTTGAAGCTGTTTTAATAAATAAGTGCTTGAAACTATAAATTTCATATTTATTTTTCCTGTGTTATACTTTAGGTTTATCCTACAAATATATCTTAATACGAGGGTTTTCTAAAAGAAACTTATTAACAAATTCTAGGTGTTGGCGCGTCTTCTCAAATAATTAAATACCATCCCAAAAACGGTCAATATAACCAGTGGAAGTACAATGTTTAAAAGCTGCCAACTTACCTTTTTGGTTTTGATTTTTTCTGGGTCGAGATAGGCAATATCAATTTCCTTACCTCTGATGTTTATAAGTCCGCTATCGTCTAGCATATAATTGACAGCATTTAACAAAAATTCTTTGTTGGCAAAGGTCTCTCCTGAAATAGGGTCGAAACCCAGCTCCTGAGGTCTGTTTTTCAAAACCTCGTTTTTTATGATATCTCCATCTGAAATTAGAACGATTTTGCTGGTTTCCCCTTTGGTTTTAAACTCCGGAAGTTTATAGGGCAAAATCCTATTCTCATAGACCGAGGTAAAAGTACCTTCTAGAAGTACACCTAATACTTGGCTTTCGTCATTAAAACTACTTTCATCCAACTCTTCTGTTATCGAGGATAAGGCAATAGTCTTTGGAACACCTTCAATTTTTGATTGCTCGGAGCTTTGCAGTAAAATGGTTTTAGTGATATTATTTTTTAGCGTGTCGATAGGGCTGGCAAAGTCGCACCTTACAAAACCCAAATTTTTTGTTATAGGGTGTGACGGATTGGGAGAAGCTAAAGGCGAATATTGCCATCTTACAGGTTGCAATTGTGCCGAGCTTCCTTCTCCAAAGGCTAACATTATCGGAGCGGAGTAGAGGTCTTTAACCAAAGTGGGATTTATCCTTGCGCCATACTTAAAGAAAAAGTCATTAAGGTTTAGATCCTTAATTGTGGCCACTGTACTGCCTTTATCATTGTAAAGGCTGTCTTTATCCATAAAAACGGTCTCTGTTAGCCATAGACTTTTACCGCCATTAATGGTGAACTGGTCTAGCACGAGCTTTTCTTTCTCTGAAAATGGTTCCGTAGGTTTAGCATTGATTATTAGGTCAAAGGCGCTTAAACGTTTTAAAGTACCCTCAAGATTGGTATCAACACTATCTAGTGTAAATGGTGCAATGTTATAATAGGGTCTAAGCGTTTTTAATACATCGGTGAGGTAAACGTCTTGTAGCTGACCATTGCCTCTTAGTACGGCTATGGATTTTGTTTTTGGTTTTATTAAGGTGTTAAAGCCATCAGCGAAAGCATATTCCAACACTTCAATAGAATTGTCTATTTGTTCTGGGAGCGGTTTTGTAATACTCCGCTTGAGCAATGGAATCTTCACGGTTTTGTCCTGATAACTTGCAAAAGCCCAGGGGAAGATGAGATTTTGCGTTATTTTTCCATTGGAATTGTCAGTATTAATATAGGGTTTTAGCCCAGCGCTAGTAAGTTGATTTATGTTTCTTTCTCTGGTCTCTTCATCTTCAATAGGGTCAATGTAGTTTACCGAAATCTTATTGGAAACGGATTGAAACTCTTCGATAAAATCCTTGGTTTGGGCTTGTAGAAGTTTAAACTCTCTGGGTAGGTCCCCCTCTAAAAAAACATCGATAACCAACGGAGCCTCTAGCTCTGTTACTAATGCTTTTGAAGTGTCAGACAAGGTATAGCGTTTGTCCTTTGTAAGATCTAACCTAAAATTGAAAAAACTTGATATATAATTCACTAGAATTAGGGCAATCAAAATTCCAAGTATGTATAGGATGCTCTTATTCTTCAGAGGTGTCATAACTTATTTTTTGTTGATAGGGTGCCAGTTGCACCACAGAATCGTTTTTAAATATAATCTCTAAAGATTCCTTTTTGTTATTGAAAGCTCCAGGTTCAATACCGAGCCCATAATTCCACCTAGCGCTATCATGTTTTTTCAATGTTTCATCCCAAGTTAGCCATTCAAAACGTCCTAAACGTTTTTCTATGTCACTTTTTGAGAGTCCGATAAGAGTGTCCGATGCCATCATATCATCTACCATTTCGTAGCGTAAAGCAGGCTCTTCGCTCCAAGCACGAGCGTCGAAATGCTTTTGGTGGTGAAAACTACTGATGATATTTAAGAAAGGATAAAAGACATAGAAATAGACTATCGGTGTAAGCACCAAACTCACAAGAAAAGTTAGCCACTTTCGCCTGTCAATGGTATTGAAAAACAAGAATAGTAATATAAATACTATGACCATAAAAACTACAAGCAATGGAGTTATGATCATGACTTGCTAGTTTTAATTCTTAAAACGGTAACTAAAATAAAAGCTGCAGCAATACTTATGAAATAAATAACATCCCTAGAATCTAAAACGCCCCTAGACATACTATTGTAATGGTAAGACATACCAAAGCTCTCAGCGTTAAGGTCCCCAAAAAGACCATTGTAACCCGAAAGGCCTTCAAAGCCGTAGTACAGAACAAAACAGATAAATACGGCAAGGATAAATGCCACAATCTGATTTTCCGTGAGTGCAGACGCAAATACACCAACAGCAACGTATGATGCAATTAAGAAAATAAGTCCAAGATAGGAGCCAATAATACTGCCATAGTCCAATGATGCATCATCCAGAGCTAATGCTCGCAAGGCATAAACGTAAGTGATTGTAGGAATAAGAGCGATTAAGACCAAACAAAAAGACCCAAGGAATTTACCTAAAACGAGTTGGGCGTAAGATAAAGGCTTGGTCAGTAAGACCTCTAGGGTACCTTGTTTTTTTTCGTCACTGAAGCTTCGCATGGTAACCGCTGGTGCTAGAAATAATAATATCCATGGCGCAAGGACAAAATAGTTCTGAAGACTTGCTACACCAGAATTTAATATGTTGAAGTCACCATCAAACACCCAGAGAAATAGACCATTGAGCACTAAAAAGACACCAATAACCAAATAGCCTATAGGTGAATTAAAAAAGGTATGTATTTCTTTTTTTAAAAGTGCTAACATCTCATAAGCTTCTTTTACAATGGCTAAATTTAGTGCAAGGATACAACTTTATCAACACTCCATGCCTCAGGTTTGGCAGCAAATAGAGGTTTGGTCTTTGCCCATACCAATTTAAACAAATCTGACTGTCTGTAGGATTCAAGTGCAGCTTCGGATTCCCAATAGCTGTAGGTGAAAAAAATAGTGGTGTTGTGCTTGTCCCTATAGAGCTCCAGTAACTGGCACCCTTGAAACTGCCTTATGGCCTCCTTATTGCGATTGAAATTTTCTTTAAACGCTGCAATAGCGTCAGGTTTGAATGTCATTTTAACAATTCGGACTAGCACAATTTTAAGGTTTTAAAAAATTTACGGTTACCGTATCCATGGTTTTTAAACCCATCAATGTTGAAGCGCTTCCAACCGTATCGCAATTACTTTTATAAACGGCAATTTCTAAATAGCCTGAAGAATTAAAAACAACCAGTCCCTTTCCTTCATCATTTCGTTTGGATTCCTCTTGGCTGAAATCTACAATGTCACTGTATTTTTTGTAAATTTTATTGAACTTATGATTTCTTGCCGAAATCTCAAACGCTCTTGTTTTTTGAACAGTCTCAAAAAATCTTTTCTTAATGTTGGTCACTACATTACCGTAATTGTCAATATAGATAACCGTTCCAATTATTTGATTTTTTTCATCATTGACAAACGGTTCTAAATTCTTTATGGGTTTAATACTGTTAATAACTTTACCAATGATCTCGAGGGTTCCACCTCTCGCGATATGGCAGGCCACTTTGACAAAAACATCGAGAACCGAAAAACTTGTTTCAATTTTATCGTGAATGTTGATTTCCACAATCTTTTCTGGTGCAATTTCAGCACAAATCATACTCATAATACCGTTGTTGGCACATATAAAGTAATGATCATCTAGCTTCATCGCAATATGCTTATTTTCAGGGTTTAACTCTGAGTCAATACCTATGATGTGGATGGTGCCCTTGGGGAAACTACTGTAAGCATTTAAAATAATGTATGCTGCTTCCAAAATATTGAATGGCGATACCGAATGCGAAATATCAACAATCCTAACCTCGGATAACTGACTGTAAATAGCTCCTTTTATGGCGCCAGCAAAATGGTCTTTTTCACCAAAATCAGTCGTTAAAGTGATTATTGCCATAGGTTTAATTGTTGATAATTTTTTCTAGAATCCTCGTTGTAAAATTGTTAGATTTGATTCACAAAACTAAGAAAAGAAAACAGATTAACACACTAAATCAAACAGCCTTTTGAATGAACTTATTTTAGAGCTCGAGGAAATTTCACCCAAAGAATTCTTCGGGGCTCAAAACGCTAATATCGAACTACTTAAAAAATACTTTCCCAAACTAAAAATTGTAGCTAGAGGTAATAAAATTAAGGCGTATGGAGATGAAGATCTCCTGGAAGAGTTTGATACACGGATGATGATGCTCATGCAACATTTTGGCCGCTATAACAAGTTGGATGAAAATGTTATTGAACGCATTTTAACAAGCAATAGTAGCGACGATTATAATACATCAGCTAAAAGTGGTGACGTTCTTGTTCATGGTGTTGGCGGTAGGCTCATTAAAGCACAGACAGTTAATCAACGAAAATTGGTAGAGGCCATCCGTAAAAATGATATGGTCTTTGCAATAGGACCAGCCGGAACAGGTAAAACCTACACAGGAGTGGCACTGGCCGTAGAAGCACTAAAGAAAAAAGAGGTTAAGCGTATTATCTTAACACGACCTGCCGTTGAAGCAGGTGAAAATTTGGGTTTCTTGCCAGGTGACCTTAAAGAAAAGTTAGATCCTTACATGCAACCACTCTATGATGCGTTGCGGGATATGATTCCTCATGAAAAACTAGATAATTTTATTGAAAAAGGCATTATACAGATTGCACCCTTAGCTTTTATGCGTGGCCGTACTTTGGATAATGCCTTCGTTATTTTAGATGAAGGTCAGAATACCACTCATGCACAAATGAAAATGTTCTTAACCAGGATGGGTAAAAACGCCAAATTCTTATTAACGGGCGACCCAGGACAGGTAGATTTACCGCGCCGAACCATATCTGGCTTAAAGGAGGCGTTGTTGGTGCTCAAGGACATTAATGGCATAGGCATCGTGTATTTGGATGATAAAGACGTTATTCGCCATAAACTTGTTAAGAAAGTAATTGCCGCCTACAAGAGTATTGAAAATAGAGATTAACCCTAAGGCCATAAAATTTTATCCATGAATACGATAATAGATACCAATTTTCAGTTTCCTAATCAAGTAAGCGTTTACAAAGGAAAGGTCAGGGAAGTTTATTACATCGATAATGACCTTTTGGTTATGGTGGCAACTGATAGGCTTAGCGCTTTTGATGTGGTAATGCCAAAGGGTATTCCTTATAAAGGACAAATCCTAAATCAGATTGCCACAAAAATGATGAAAGCTACTGAAGACCTGGTACCCAACTGGTTGGTAGCTACACCAGACCCAAATGTTGCTGTTGGTCATTTATGCGAGCCCTTTAAGGTAGAGATGGTTATACGTGGTTACCTCTCAGGTCATGCTGCTCGCGAATATAAAGCAGGTAAACGTATGTTGTGTGGTGTTCCTATGCCAGAAGGGATGAAGGAAAACGATAAATTCCCACAACCTATTATTACTCCAGCAACCAAAGCTGAAAAAGGAGATCATGATGAAGATATCTCTAGGGAAGATATTCTTAAAAGAGGAATTGTATCTGAAGAGGATTACCGCGTTTTAGAAGACTACACAAGAAAACTGTTTCAGCGAGGTACGGAGATTGCTGCCGATCGTGGTTTGATTTTAGTGGATACCAAATATGAGTTTGGAAAAACTAAAGACGGTAGAATAGTGCTCATAGATGAAATTCATACGCCAGACTCCTCACGCTATTTTTATGCAGATGGCTATGAAGACCGACAAGCTAAAGGTGAAGCGCAAAAACAGTTATCTAAGGAGTTTGTAAGGCAATGGCTTATTGCCAACGGATTTCAAGGCTTGGAAGGTCAATCAGTGCCTTTTATGAGTGACGACTATATTTCTACCGTAAGCGATCGCTACATTGAGCTCTACGAGAATATTACAGGTGAAACCTTTGTTAAAGCAGATGTTTCAAATATTGAAGACAGGATTTATAACAATGTCCTGGACTATTTAAAGTCTGTGTCCTAGTTATTGTAATGATTTTTAAGGGTCTCTAAATGGTGCTCTACATGGTAGGCTGACCACATGATAATTTCACGAACAGGCATTTTGCCCATGAGAGGATGGGGAAGTACCAAAGTATCAAGGTTTTTGTCCGATATCCTTACGGTCTTGTACTGCAGTTTTTTACTTTCGGTTTGTAGCCGATTAATAAGATAATGTTTATCAGCTAAATTGGGAACTTTCATATTTTGTGAAGGCTTAAACGTTTTTCCGTTTGCTTCGGTTAACCGTTCTTTATAACGTTTTATAATGGTGTCGTAGTCGCGCACTGATCTGTTTGTTTTTCCGTACTTATAGCGCACAAAAAATCTGGGAAGACTCAAGGCCGTATTCAGCGGCGTTATGCTTTGCAATAAGTGCAGAACATGTTGTCCCGTAGTCCATTTGCCCTTAGGGCCAATGGTCCATAAGTCATCTGGATGTTGTTCTAACCACGTGATAAGTGCAGTATATTTAGCATCGATTAAATGAGCAATGGCTTCTTTGTCCATAGAAAGATATTTCTTATAGAAAAGATACTTAAATATTGAATAGATTCAACCTAGAATAGCGTAAAAATTTGCCGCTCTTTAATTTTCGCTTTCAATCTCTTGAACGACAACTTTATCCTTTTTAAAGATAGGAATAAGGTAAGACAGATTAAACCCAAATCCAGAGCCAAAACTCCCGCTGTCATAGGTTCTATTGAAGCCTGGGATATAAAGGTTTTCATAATTATCTGGTGCTGTCTCTGTCACTAGGAATTTGAGTTGTGCATTTATACCAGCAAAGAAGTTAGTAAACAATTCAGCCTTTATACCAACAATTAGTTCGCCCCAAATAGCTGTTAAGCCACTAAACTCTTGGGCATTGTCAACAGGAAACTGCTGGTTCCAATATTGATTGTTCACGTTGTAAATATCATAACTGTTTCGCGTTTGGCTAAAGGTGCTGGCACCGACTCTGAAACCAGCGTATAACATATTTTGCATGTCTAGCCAATTCCTGTAAAAATTAAGGTCAATACCGCCTTTAAAATAGCTGCCTTTTGTGGTATTGCTAAGTACCTCATTTTCAATAGTGCGTTCCTCGTTACCCAATTCACCTGCTAAGTAAATTCGTTTGGTTAAACGATAGTCGGCCATAATTTCTACACCTGTATAATTGTCATCTATAAAGGACCTTACCAATTTACTTATATCTGCACCCAGGCGCAAGCCATATTTTTCCTTAAAAATGAGCGTATCCTTTACCTGATCATTGTCTTGGGCAATCCCAATATTGGAGATAGCTAGGCAGACAACCAGTATTTTAATGAAATATCTGTACATGGATGGTGTTTTCATTTTCAACGGTGCCGTTGATGTTTTCATTAATGGCCACATTAATAATCCAGTTATTTGAATCTGCTACGGGAACAACCTCTAACTCGGTAAAAACGCTCTTGTAACCACAAGCGCGAGACACATAAACAAACTGTGGTTTGTATCTCAGTTCTAGGATATCTTCATTGGAAGAGGTGTTAGCATTGTCGTCAAGCCTAAAATTGGTAGACTGTTCTAGCACAAACCTCGTGACAACTTCCTCTCCTTCAGCACCTACCAATAAGGGTAAGGCCAGTTCGGTTGTATTGGCATTAAAAACTAAGGTTGCAGCCGAATTTGTCACGGGCTGTGTAGGTTGTCCATTTTCGTCCAACACCAAGTTTTCGCCATAAGCTGTAAGTCTTGAGACAGGCTTGAATTCATCTTGATTGGCAATATCATAAAACCCTATGAGCACTCGAGGTGTTGTAGGCGTGCCCTCGGCACAAATATCATCCCGTTCACAAGCTATGGTGAGCAGTATTAGGGCCAACATAGAAACTTTTCTCAGTACTTTTCGCATTTGTGGTAGCGTTACAAGCATTTCCGTTAGGCAAATAAATTAAAAAGATTAGACATAAGCTAAAGACTTGAGTTGATCTTTAACAAGCTATCAATAACCTTAGAGGTTTCCTTTCGACTTGGTCTGTACTTAAAATCGGATACAATTATCTCGCCTTGTTGATTGATTATGGTATAAGTAGGGTAGCCACTAACAGACATTTGTTCCTGCAAGATGTCATCTTCATGCTCGTTAACAAAATAGTGCATTCCGCTCAGTTGAAATTTACGGATCAAAGGCTGCCATTCTTCTTCTTTTGAGCTGTAACAGAAATACACAAACTCTATTGCATCTTTGTATTTTTCCTTAAAGTCCGGAAGGGCGTTCTTAAACTCACTTCTGCATGGTGCGCACCAAGTTGCCCAATGGTCAATGTAAACAACTTTACCATTGGCCTTTTCAATAATTTCACCCAAGTAATCCTCAGGGTTTTCAGATTCAAAACTTAAAAAGTTAACCTCCTCTGGTAGTTCCGTTTTGGCCAATTCTGCTTTAGTGTCTTTATAGGCTTTAAACATCGCCTGTCCCAAATCTGAACTGCCGTAAATAGTCTTCAATTTATCCAAATTATCATCAACAAAGCGCGTATTCATGCCATCTAAACTAGCTCTAATTTTATCAGCTAAAGCAAGCTGCATAGGAATTCTATTGATACCAAAGTCGTTTTTTAACGCCACAAATAATAAGGAATCCTCAACTTTAGCGTCTAGACGTTTATTTGTAGGATTGATTTTCTCGTAATAGTAAAACAGTAATTGATTGCCTAATGAAGCAATAGAACCGTTTACAAAGCTTCCTTCAGATAAGTCGTTAAGACGTTTTGTGGCGTCGAAGAAGTCATCAGGATATGAGATGCTGTCTGCTTTATTGCGATTGTACATCCTGTAGTACATTGGGAATTCCAACAGTCTTTCTACAGGTAAAATTTTGCGTTCAAAGTCTAACCACGATTGTAATTCCTGAGCCATATTTGGTTTAGAGGCCATAAAACTTTCAATATAGGTATTTCGCTTTTGGAATAGGCTATCGTGATGTGTTTGAAACTCTGCAGGACTAAGTTTTGCAATAGGTTGGTAATAGGTTTTAAGTCCTGAATCGTTAATCAAAAATTCATGTAAATCTTCATTTAATTCCCTAGAATCTCCGGTAACTTTAAGAGATGCGTATAAATCATTTTTTTCAGCTTGGTTGCCGTCGAATTTGAGGTGCAATGAGTCACCAGGCCTGAGAATTACCTTTAACCAGCTTCTGTAGTAAAAATTAATGTCTTGAGGGTGATTTAGCTTAAAACGGGATGTAAAGTTTCCCAAACTATCAATTTCAATATCAGAGGTAATTTGGTCTAAAGTCTCGTCGTAATAATAGAACGACATTTTACGTGGACTCGATAATGGATTGTAGGGCTCAATTTTACCAGCTAGAATAGTTTCGGCATTTTTTTTCCAAGACTGTTCAGTTTTGTCTTTGGAATCACAACTCCAAAAGAGCGTTAGTAATAAAAAGAACTTAAGGTGTTTCATGTTTTTATTTTTCAAAAAGCGCCACGGTTTCAATATGTGAGGTATGCGGAAATTGGTCTACCAGACTTAGTTTCTTTAGCGCATATCCAGAACCAATTAATTGCTCTGTGTCCCGTGCCTGAGTGGCAGGATTACAAGATACATAAACCAAACGGTCTGCATTTAACTTTATTATTTTTTTTAGGGTCTTTGGCGCAATACCAGCACGAGCCGGATCTAAGATTACCGTCCTGATCTTATTGGTATATTGCGGATGCTCACTCAAGAATTTCCCGACATCTGCGGTAAAGAACGTTACACCTTCAATTCCATTTCTTTGGGCGTTGCGTCTGGCATCTACAATGGCCGACTCTACAATATCTACACCAACAATTTCTGCATTGTGGGATTTACTCGCCAGGATTTGGCCTATGGTTCCCGTACCACAAAACAGATCCAGAACTATGGAATTGTCTATAGATGACTTATCCTCTAAGGCGTACTCTATCACTTTGGAATATAAGCGTTCTGCAGATTTGGGGTTGGTTTGAAAAAAACTTTTCATGCTTATTTCAAACTGAAGGCCCAACAGTTCCTCCACAATTTTGTCCTCGCCATAAACAAGTTTTATAGATCCCGAGGTGGCTATGGTTCTGTCGCCTATGTCGTCATTAATAGTATGCAAAAAACCAGCCACGCGACTGCCGAACAGCTTTACAAGATATTGGGCAAACGCCTCTAAATTAAACTTAGAGAGTTCGTGGGAGGTGGTCACGAGGTTAAAGAGCAGCTTACTGGTCTTATACGATTTTCGGACTACGAGATATCTAAAAAAACCTTCTTTTCTTGGTGCATGCCAAGCTTTTAAACCTGTGGCCTCACAATAGGTTCTAATGTCTTTAAGTTGGTTTTCAACTTGGTCGTCAAATAGGCCAGAGTCTTTATCAAGATTTTCGCCACACCACCAGAGCCCTCTTCTCTTAAAGCCTAGGGTAAATTCATCAACATCGGTTTTAAGGTTTCGGTCATAACCGATGGCCGAAAAGCCATATTCCATTTTATTGCGATAGTGAAAGGTATGTGGAGATTCAATAAACGCGTCAAATTTTGTCTCTATATCAGCAATATTTCCGATGCGCTTAAAAAGTTCTAGGGTACTTTGCTTTTTATACTGGTGTTGTAAATCTATGGGTAGGTTAATGTAAGGCGCACCAGGAATGTCTTGGTAGGGGAGAGCGATTTCATCTTTAGAAGGCTCAATAACCTCTAACAGTTTACATTCCGCATAAGTTTTACTCGATTTCTTTACCTGCGCTTTAACCAATTGACCAGGAAGGCTGTTGGGCACAAAAACCACAAATTCGCCATGCTCGTTTCGTAGTCTCGCAATACCTTTTCCGCCAAAAGCGTAGTCTTCAATATTAAGATTTAGGATTTCTCCGCGTTTTACAAATTTATTTCGCTCTCGTCTCGGCATCTACTCGGATTTTAGACTGCAAATATAGGAGCATTTCTTAGACCAAAGTGCTCAATTGTTCTTTAAAATGGCTATAAAATATTAAAGGATTTTACTACCTTGCCAAACATCTAGGGATGATTTCTCTCCCACGCTGCTTTTTCATGGCCACACCATTACTACGCATGGAAACCCTTGGCTTTTGAAGGAATAAAGGTAGAGCAGAAATAGTTGTTTTTTACTAATTAAAATTTTATGAAAATGGCTGTTTTAGACCACATTTCATCGCAAGAAGCGATGGCTTTAGAAAATAAGTATGGTGCGCAAAATTATCATCCGTTACCCGTTGTTTTAAGTAAGGGAGAAGGTGTTTTTGTTTGGGATGTAGAAGGTAAAAAGTATTACGACTTCCTATCGGCATATTCGTCCCTAAACCAAGGTCATTGCCATCCAAAAATTGTGGATGCCATGACCCAGCAAGCAAAACGCTTAACCTTGACCTCAAGAGCATTTTATAATGATATGTTGGGACGTTACGAAAAGTACGCGACCCAATATTTTAAGTTTGATAAAATGCTGCCTATGAATTCTGGAGCGGAAGCGGTTGAAACGGCTATAAAGCTTTGTAGAAAGTGGGCGTATGAGGTTAAAGGCATTGATTTGAACAAGGCCGAGATCGTCGTGTGTAAAAATAATTTCCACGGAAGGACAACGACCATCGTGTCTTTTTCCAATGACCCTGTGGCGCGAGAACATTTCGGGCCGTTTACGAGTGGTTTTATAAAGGTGGAGTACGATAATCTTACCGAGTTAGAAGCTGTTCTTAGTTCCAATCCGAATGTAGCAGGCTTCTTGGTAGAACCTATACAAGGCGAAGCTGGTGTTTATGTGCCTAGTGAAAATTACTTAAAGGAAGCTAAGGCCCTTTGCGAAAAATACAATGTGCTGTTTATAGCAGATGAGGTACAAACGGGAATTGCACGTACAGGACGTTTATTGGCGACGTGTGGCAATTGCACCTGTGAAAATAAGGATTGTTCTGGTACGCCAGATGTAAAACCAGATATTTTGGTCTTGGGTAAAGCGCTAAGTGGCGGTTTGTATCCAGTATCTGCGGTGATGTCCACCAATGAAATTATGAATGTAATTCGACCAGGAAATCATGGTAGCACCTTTGGTGGTAATCCTATAGCAGCTGCTGTAGCCATAGCGGCCTTGGAAGTGGTTAAAGAAGAGAAATTAGCTGAAAATGCTGATTATCTTGGAAAAGTTTTCCGAGCCGAAATGAACAAGTATATCGAAACAAGTAATATTGTGTCTCTAGTAAGAGGAAAGGGCTTATTAAATGCCATTGTTATCAATGACGATGAGGATAGTGACACGGCTTGGAATATTTGTTTGAGGCTGCGAGATAATGGTCTTTTGGCTAAACCTACACACGGTAATATGATAAGATTTGCACCACCTTTGGTAATGACAGAGGATCAGCTCTTGGAGTGTGTCTCCATAATAACAAAAACCTTAAAGGAGTTTGAAGTGTAATTATTCAAGAGAATAAGGATAAAAAAAAGCGATTTTCAATGAAAATCGCTTTTTTACATTCTAAGGGTTGAAGGTTTATTCCACTTCTATTCCCATTTGCTTGTATATTTCCATTTGTTGCTCCATGTAAGCATCCCAACCTCCAGCTGAAAAAATAGTATAAGCTGTCCATGCCATAGTGAGTACAGCTAAAACAAGACCTATTATGGCAATGATTTTAGCGGTTTTTACCTGACTGAAATTACTGTAAAGTTCAGGTTGCTCTGCATACAGCTTTTCATCTTTATTAGCCAAGAAAAAGGCAATTCCAGATAGAATGAGCCCGCCAATTCCAGCACTAAAACAGCAGCATATAAAGGATATGCTTCCTAAGATAATCGAGGTGGTTGCATTTGGTAATTTTTGTTGTTCCATAATGATTAATTGAGATATAGTTTAATTAAGTAGCTACTGATTATCACAGCGACGTTGATTATAGCCAAGATAGCAATAATTTTTCCGCCATATTTAAAATTTTTAAAACTATTAATAAGGATAAACCCAAATAACAGTATCAAGGTATAAATCGCAGGATACATGATAAAAGCGCCTGCCAAATCACCCTTTAATAAGAGAAATGCCGAGCGTTGAAGTCCGCAGCCCATGCACTCAAAGCCAAAGAACTTTTTATTAACGCAGGGCAGCATGTAGTCTTCCAAACTTTTTATCATGTTATACATAAGGCTAAAATAATAAATTAGAATTTACCTTAGAAATCTTATTGAAAACCTAACATAACTGTATTTTTGTGATATCATATTAAAATCTTGTACGGAATGAATCGCTCTAGAATTATAAGTATCATATGTCTTGTTGTTGGTGGGTGCGTAGCTATTTATGCACAGGCTGAAGAACAGCAAAACACCTATTTGCTTATTGGAGGCATTGTCCTGCTTATGATAGGCGTCTACAGCATTTCGAGAAACATTCCTAGTAAGTACGACAAGGAAGAAACAGACTCTTTTGTAAAATCCGAACCAGAAGATGACAATTAAAATTGGCGATAGGGTAGAGGCTATTGACGAAGATTTCAAAGGCGTGGTAACAGCAATTACCGGTAAGACTTTACAAGTTGAGGATGCCAATGGCTTCATTATGGAATTTGAAGTTAACGAGGTTGTGTTGACTCAATCCGATTCCATATTGGAAGACGCTATATACAATACAGATATTGAAGATGTAAAACGCCAAAAACAACAGCGCAAACCAAAACCATCAACAAGAAAAAAACCAAAAGACCAGCAGAAAGCTAAATTTATTGTAGACCTACACATCCATCACTTGACCGATTCTACAAAAGGCATGACCAATTTTGATATGCTGAACCTACAGCTAGACACGGCAAGGCAACAATTGGAATTTGCTATACGAAAACGCCTTCCTAAAATGGTATTTATCCACGGTGTTGGCGAAGGTGTTTTAAGACAGGAGTTGGAAACCTTACTTAGACGCTACAATAATGTCGACTTCTACGATGCCGATTATAAAACCTATGGTCTAGGCGCTACAGAAGTGAAAATCTTTCAAAATCTAGAGCCCTAATTTCCAGTTTGGTCTAATTGATTTGTGTAATCGCCTAGATTGTATTCATCACCTCGTATGATATCTAGGTCAAAACCTCTAACTAAAAAATTGGTTGTTATTTCCCGAACGTAATCCCTCCAATCAGAGCCCTGATTTGGTCCAAAATCAGGATAGGTGTCAACCTCAACAGTATTTAAATAATGTGCCACGATAATACCTTCGGCATTGGCATTGGTGTCATTTCTAGGATCACCATCATTATTTTCATCTTCTAGTCTGGTAAGAACACCATCACCATCATCATCTGGATCTAAGTAATCAGGTGTGCCATCGCCATCGGTATCTAAGGGATTGGTGTTTGGGTCCGTGTCGGTATCGTCATCGTTAAGCTCGTCAATGGTTGGGACATTGTCACCATCATCATCTCTGTCAAGATAGTCGGGTATACCATCACCATCGCTGTCTTGAGCGTTTGGGTAATCACCATTTTCGTCCGGTTCGCCGCGCCCTTCAAAAATTGTAGGCACGCCATCTTGGTCATCATCTTCAACGGTAACGGTCACCTCTATGGTACCTGTTTCTGCTTCATAATCTTCCAGTATAACCAAGTCCGAAGCCTGAATTAAACCACACAGTTCTTGGTTGTCTACGCTTCTATTATAGGTTCTGTAGATAAAACGTGCTGTGGTACCATTAATAGGAATAATGACAGGCTCATTTGGTGGTGTTGGAGTCTCAAAGAGTAGGGCATTATCCGCGTTTCTAGGAAATATGACACCTATGGATTCACTGGGATCTTCCCTTAGGTCGAAAACATAATAGGATTCAGCATTGTTATCGCAACGATTTAATTCCTTGTCGAAATCTAAATTCACCGTAATGATATCGCCATCATCACAGGTACATAAAACCAATAGCGCACAAATTCCTAATAAGCGTTTCATCATATCAAAGGATTTAGAGCAAAAATAGCCGATTTACAAATTAATAACGCTTGATTATTTAAATAATTTTATTTGCAATATTTTTACGGCATGAAAGCAGTTTACCTTGATAATGCCGCAACTACAGCACTACGGCCTGAAGTGATTACACGTATGGCAGAAGTGCTAAGTAATAACTATGGAAATGCATCCTCTACCCATAGTTTTGGACGTGCATCTAAAGCGATTTTAGAGCAATGCCGAAAGAATATAGCGGCTCATTTTAAGGTCAGTGCTGGAGAGATCGTTTTTACCTCTGGAGGAACTGAAGCCGATAATCTCGCCTTGCGAAGTGCGGTTAGGGATTTAGGTGTTACCGCTATTATTACGTCTAGGATAGAACACCATGCGGTGCTGCATACAGCAGAGCAGTTGCAACGTGAGTACAACATCGACCTTCATTTTGTGGATATCGATGAAACGGCACAAGTAGATTTTAAGCACCTTGAGCAATTGCTCGAACAAAGTGACAAGGCCTTAGTGAGCCTTATGCATATCAATAATGAAGTAGGTACCATTTTAGACCTAAAGCGTGTTGGCGAACTATGCCAAACGTATGGAGCGCTATTTCATTCGGATACCGTGCAATCCGTCGGACATTTCAATTTAGATCTAAGCCAACTCCATATCGATTTCCTTGCGGCCAGTGCGCATAAATTCCATGGCCCAAAGGGTGTAGGCTTTTGTTTTGTGAGGAAAGGAACCGGATTAAAACCTTTGATTTTTGGAGGCGAGCAGGAGCGTGGCTTTAGAGCTGGAACCGAATCCCTGCATAATATCGTTGGTATGGACGAAGCGCTTAACATAGCTTATAAGAATCTAGAATCTGAGAAAGCTTACGTCTCCGAGCTTAAATCCTATTTTGTTGAAACGCTGAAAGCCAAAATCCCTGACGTGTATTTTAATGCTATGAGTGATGACCTAGACCATGCCACCTACACCTTGGTCAATGTAGGCTTGCCTATTGCCCCTGAAAAAGCAGCTTTATTGCAATTTCAATTGGACTTAAAAGGTGTGGCCTGCTCCAAGGGGAGCGCCTGCCAAAGTGGTAGTTCCCAACAATCCCATGTGCTCTCAGCCATTTTAGATGATGAGCAGCTTAAACGACCCTCGGTACGTTTTTCCTTTAGTAAGTATAATACTAAAGACGATTTGGCTTATGTGGTTGAGGTTTTGGAGGCGTTTTTTAAGTCTTAGAACTAATTATTAGACTTTGGCTGCTCTGATAAGGATTTAATATGTTGCTCTTTTTTGTCTTTAGCTGTTGATGTGTTTCCCTGCCTTTCAACACTACTTTTATCAAATTTTCGACGTGTACCCGATTTAACAGCTTTTCTTTTCTTGTCACTACTGTCATATATACTGAGCTCCTCTGATTTACCATAGAGTTGTGGCATTAAGTATTTTCCTCTATTTTCATCTTTATCCACCTCCATATTTCGTTTCTCCGGATATTGTTGCAAGTAAGGGTCATCGCGTTCCACGGTGAGTTGCCATGATACTTTTTTGCCAGGTATGCCACCAGCTATTACAAATGTTCCGTTGGATACTTCCTTCTCAATATAAAGATTGGGCATGGCAGCACCTATCGGTGTTAATTGGTAGTTAGCGTTATTATTGTTCACCGCTTCAAAATAGTCTGGTAATGTAACAATGACTTTGCCCTCACTATTAAAAGATTCTTTACCTCTGTACAAATTTAAAATCTCATTAGATTCGATGCTCGCATGCTTTAAAATTTTATTTTCTGGGTCGAGCGGATGATCTATGGCAAAGTTTTTAGCTCCCGTTGCTCCAGAATCACCTACAGAGAAAACTCCGAAACCTAATGCGGGATTTAAGGTTTCTCCAACAACACCGTCTAAACCACCAATACCGAAAACTCCAGATGAAGTTGTAGATTGGCCTTGTACTCCGAAATCTGCTTCTGAGATACCGAAGACTCCTAAATTGAAAATGCTTTGTCCTATAGTCCCAACTCCAGAATCCGATTGACCTACAACCCCATTTCCAGTAGTTCCTGCGAATCCTACGACGCCATCACCAGCATCTGTTTGGCCTTGAACTCCAATTCTGTTACCTCCAAGGTCATCTCCTACAACTCCAGCTTCTGCACCTTCTCCCCATGTACCTATAAAAAAAGGCGACTCACCAAATACACCAAATAATCCTACACCATTTACACCTATGTTAACATCAGAAGTACCTAGGACACCTACACTGGAAGCACCCTGAGAGTCTCCATAAACCCCTATCCCACCACTTGGCGAATATCCATTTACGGCGAAGACACCCTCTGCAGAAAATGTATCATCTGCAAAATTTAGAACAGGTAAATTTACAGATACCTGTCCGGTTGAGAACACTCTCATTCGTTCCGTATTATTTGTTCGAATATTTAAATCGTTGGCGTTTAAAGTGCCTAGGAATTCTGTTCCGGTAATGTTATTACCAGCTAAAGTCCAGTCATCTGAAACTGTTCCTCCAGGTATTGGCACCCATGCACCTCCATTCCAATAGTGAAATCCAACACCTGTCGTAGCATTGGTGTTCCAAACCAATAAGCCTTCTGTAGCCGCAGGTGTTATAGGTGCTATTGTTCCAAGATCGGCAATATCAACTCTGGGAACTAATACGCCTTTATCTGTACTTTCTATGTCTAGCATGGCGCCGTCTGCTGGTATCGTTGTACCAATACCTACCTGAGCAGATAATACGCTGTTAAAACAAATTGCTAGTGAAAAAACTAGTGAAAAAAAATAGTAATGTTTTGAAGGCATAATGTAGGGATTATGATTAAAAAATATCTTTTACTGTCAACGATGACAGTTTTCTAAGCGCTGTTAAAATAATTTAGAGTTGCGCGCCAAAGCATACGGATTAATTTTTAATAATGACCTTTTCCGATTTTACCGCATCTGAGCTGGTGCTTACCGTGGCGATATACACACCATCGCTAAGGTCTTGCGTTGAAATGTTATATTGCGCTTTAACGCTTCCTGCAGCCGTGCGAATGACACTACGGCCAGACAAATCAAAGAGTTCAATGGTTGAGATATCCAAGCCATTTGGATTAAACACCTGCACCTCATGAACGCGATTGTTCTGTTTGATCGTTAAACGCTCCAAAGCCACCTCGTCTGCACTTAAGGCATTATCTGTTGTAAATACAATTTCGAAACGGTTGGGATAGTGCCCTGGCTCAATATTAATAAGATAATTTTGCTCCCTTAAATCATTGTAAATGTCATAATGTGCATCATATAAATAAATGCCCTGTTCTTCATCAAAATTTTGTACGTCATATATACCAATTGCTAAAGGCTGTGCAGTTTCAGCTTTAACAACAAGAGGGATTCTCAAGTCTTGGTTGAAGGCATGCGCTTGAATAACATAATCTTCGTCATTTTGTGTCCAACAGGCATCAGAATTTAACTCATTAGGCCTTTTAGCTTCCAAGCCATAATCAAACCCATCCGTAGCTGAGTCATGAAAGTTGGCTAATAGTTCTCTGGTATATAATTCATTAAAACTAACTAACAACCTAAACCTTTTATAGTCAGGAGGTACAATGAAATTACCATATTCGTCATACTGACTCGTTTCAATATCGTTATGGCTAGGTTCACTATAGGCGTTCGCATTTCTGAAAAAATCGCTACTCTCTGCATCACCTTCTTTTATAAATTGCCTATGTGCATTTTTTACATAAACTTCTGAACCAGGCATAATTCCAGCAGCCCCTTCCACCATAAATCCTTGACCAACTTGTAGATATCTTCTTATTACTCTGGAACCATTTCCAGCAGGACCGAGGAAACTTGGAGAACCATCTGGTAAATACAAATTATAAGGTGCTGATGAGAATGATTCCATAATCACGTCAGAACCATCAGGCTCTGTACATGTGTAAGTGGCATACCCTCCCACATAATCAGCAATAAAATGCGAATCTGAATTAGTAGGATCCTGTTCCCATAAGTAAATAGCTCCTGTGAGTGCAGTAACATTTTGAGGATCCCACAAAAAATCTGCTACATCGAGTGCTGATGGATAAGGGTTTCCAATCAAGGTGAATTGACCATCAGCTATTTCATTGGCAATTGTCCCTGTATTTGGTCTCCCTCTGAAATCAAAAACTTGATTTAAAGGAGTTAATCCTGTTGCATCAGCTGGGTCGCTCATTCCTTTCATGGTAAAGCCCAATCCAGGATCTATGTCTGACAATTCTGTTAAAGGATTCCACTGATTATATTGATCTGATGTTTCGAATGTGTAAAGCCATCGCCTTGAAATTTCTAAACCTCCCGTAGGGTCAGTAATGTTTGGAGTGCCATTAAGATTATTTGTAAATGTTACCACATCACTATCCACGGTTGTCGATGCTATCAAAGGGTCTTGAATTAATTCTACTCTTGAATTAGAATTTCCAGCGGGACCAGTTGGCCTTCCAACAGGTGAGCACCAATAATTGTAGGCAAATTGATTCACATCGCTATTTTGGTAAATACTTAAATTGCCTTCACCACTATTAAGAGCAGTGTCAACACCTTGAAGTAGCTGCGCCTCATTGCGTAAATAGATATAACTACTATTGGTAGCTAAGTTAATGTCATTAGTAACAAACAAGGGTGCCACATTAGGGCCAGGCGTAAACCCATCGCCATCTACATAGATAAAACTATTAGCGCCAACATGTAAATCTTGTGCAAAGGCTAAACTACAACAGAGTAGAAGGCATAGTGTGAGGGAACGTGTCATGCGT
>CAZGDG010000031.1:0-29913 GCA_964524415.1 uncultured Flavobacteriaceae bacterium | reverse complement strand
AAAGGGTGCCTTAAACTACTAACCAAAAAAATCTAACTAATCATGAATAGGTAAACCGATTACCTTTTTCTTATTGTGCATATTTGAGATATGCTACAAACTATGACTCGATAGTAAATCAAAGATAGAGTGTAACTTTATAACTCTGAGTGACTTTTGTTACACAAAAAAGAGCATCTTATGAGATGCTCTTATCAGAGAAACAGTTATTGCTCATACCTTTATAACTGAGTCGTCCTAAATATCTGAAAAATCTTTAATTTTTAATAATTTCTTTAAGGACTAAATCTTTGTCAAGTGGTTTTGTACAGAAGAACCAATCCTCGCATTTTAAATCTTCTGTGCTCGTCATACGCTCTTCAGCCACGCCACAAGATCCTGCAGGAGAGATGATAACATCTTTTCCAGGTTCCCAATCCGCTGGTGTGGCAACATTAAATTTATCTGATGTTTGCATGGCTATCAGTGCTCTATAAATTTCATCAAAATTACGTCCAAGACTTAGCGGATAGTAAATAAGAGCTCGTACAGTACCCTCTGGGTCTATAAAGAATACCGCTCTAACGGCTTGTGTTTTGTGTTCGCCAGGTTGGATCATACCATACTTTTTAGCGACCTCCATGGTAATGTCTTCGATTAAGGGAAACTTAACCTCGATATTTTCCATACCATTAAATTTAATTTTGTCCTTTATGGTTCTTAACCAAGCAATATGACTGTAAAGACCGTCTACGGACAAGCCAACAAGTTTACAATTGGCTTTATCAAATTTTTCCTCTAAGTGGGCAAAGGTCATAAACTCAGAAGTACAAACAGGTGTGAAATCCGCTGGGTGACTGAATAAAATAACCCATTTTCCTTTATAATCAGAAGGGAAATTGATTTCTCCTTGTGTTGTTATTGCTTTGAATTCTGGAGCTTTATCGCCAATTCTAGGCATTGTGAAAGAGTTTTCTTGGTTGTTATTTTCAGTTGTTTCCATATTAAAATGTGTTTTAAGTTGTGTTGCGAAGGTACTATTAAAAGTTGCCATAGAATGTAACCAATGTTACCCATAAACATTATTTTTGTGTGCATTTTTGAAAAAGAATAATCTTACAAGAGTTTGTGTCTTTTGAGCTTAAAAAAGTATGCGATCACAAGTAGGATATTATGATATGATGATGAAGATTTTAACCTACATTTTTTCCTTGAGTTTTTCGTTACTCATTGTTATTAACAGCATGTGGGTGTCTGTAAATTATCTTTACTACGAGTTAGATCCAGTGGGCTTTATTGAGCGACTGTGCGAAAATAAGGATGCGCCTGAGTTAGAGTGTAACGGTAAATGCCATTTAAAAAAAGTTGCACAGTCACAAAATACAAATCAAAAGTCACCTGAAAACATTATTGATTTCAAAGAACTACTGCTCTTTGTGCAATTCAATGACATAAATTACGAGAAACTGAACTACCAGTTTAGGAACGCTGTTTTTGTGAGTTATAAGAATCTGTACACATTTAGAGCGTCATCCGAGTTCTTCCATCCGCCAAGGTTTGCCTAGAAACTTCCAAAATTTTGCAGCTTAACTGCAAGAGTCAATTTTTCTAACAAAACCTATAAACATGAAACATAAAATAAGTGCGCTATGTAGCGTGCTATTTGTGCTATTCTCCTATGGACAAGAACCAAATACATCTCAAAAGGATAGTACAAAACAAGACTTGATTATATTAAATGAGGTCATTTTAAGTGGCCAGATTAAACGCGATCCCGTTTTTTCGGTAGTATCAAACAAGTATGCCAAAAAGGTGGTACAACCAAAAAACGTCACCGATCTGTTCAATGACTTAAATGGATTTAGCGTTATAAAGCGTGGTAATTATGCAATTGACCCAAGTTTTAGAGCCGCTCAATACGAACAGCTTAACGTGCAGTATGATGGTGGTACCAAAGCCTTACATGCCTGTCCCAATAGGATGGATCCTGTTACAACGCATATTATACCTGAGGAAATAACCAAGATAGAAATCGTTAAGGGACCTTATACGGTTAGGTATGGACCAACCTTTGGAGGGATTGTGAATTTAGTTACCCAAAAACCCAATGCCTTTGCAAACGGTTTTAATGGTAAGATTTCATCTGGATATGAAACCAATGGTGATAATACGGTGAACTTAGTGCAACTAGGCTATACAGAAGATGCTTATGATGTACTAGGAACCTTTGGCTATCGCGACTTCGGAAATTACGAAGATGGCGATGGTGTTGAGATTCCTTCATCATTTAGAAGTTTGGATTACGGCCTAAAGGTGGGCTACAATCTATCGGATAATGAACGTATACAGGCTCAATGGCGTCAGTCTTTTGGGCGCGATGTGCTACATGCTGGATTGCCTATGGATACCGAGTATGATAATAGTTCCATAGCTTCTATAGACTACAAAAAGGCTATGGCTAACCGTCGAATAAAAACCATAACGGGTAAGGTATATTACAGTTTTGTGGACCATCTTATGACTAATAATAGAAGGCCATCCTTTATGATGACCGAAGCAAGTACTCCAGTAGAGGCTACAACAATAGGAGGTAAGTTTGAGCTCGAGTGGGAGGCCAGCGAAAAATTAACCCTATTTTCTGGAGTTGATGCCATGCATATTGCCCGAGATGGAACACGTACGCGTTTGGTCAAGGCCATGAATGGCAATCCTTTGCCAATGCCTATGACATTTACCGATAAGGTTTGGCAAGATTCTTACATAACGGATCTTGGAGTGTTTACTGAGGCCAATTACCAATGGAATAACTCCACTGTATTTACGCTAGGAATGAGGTACGACCAAGTTATATCAGACATCAAAGACCCAGAAGATGATTTTGCGGCACTTTATGATTTAGATAAACGTACTGAGCATAACTTTAGTGGTACCCTATCGGTTAAAAAGCAGGTTTCAGACAATGTTGTATTGCAAGCGGCTTACGGTCGTGGTGTAAGATCTGCCAATATGATTGAGCGTTTTATCAATCACTTTAATATTGGTCAAGATCCCTTTGAGTACATCGGTAATCCTAACTTAAAGGCCGAAGTAAATAACCAGTTTGAAATAGGATTCTTAGGTAAAGCACCATTACAAAACGGATTTAATGCCTTAACCTATGAAGCGTCATTTTATTATTCGTTCTTTGAGAATTATATCGTTGGAATTATTGATGAAACAAAGACACGAAAGTTTATGCCTATGGCCCAACCTCAAAACCCAAAGGTCTTTAGGAATCTTGATGAAGCCTACAAAACAGGATTTGAGCTTATGGCCAAATTAGAGTTTTTGGATGATTATTTTTTTAAAACTGAATTGGCTTATGTCTATGCTCAGAACCGAGATTTAAACGAGTCCTTGCCTTTAACACCTCCGTTAACAACACGCTTTTCCATTGGATTTGAGAAACCAAAGTTTTGGGCGAATGCCGTCTTAAATATCGTATCCCAACAAGATGAAATCGCACCAAGTTTTGGTGAGGTAGTAACACCTGGTTACGAGACCTTGGATTTACGATTTGGTGCAACTATCCTAAAGGATTTTACCTTAGGCTTAGCAGCACTTAATGTGTTTGACGCAGCCTATAACAATCACCTTAATTTCTCTTTTGTGAATCAAAGCGGTTTTGGAAGAACACCGATAACCGATCCTGGTAGAAATTTGGCCGTATTTCTGCAATACCAGTTTTAATTAAAGCTAAAAAGAGAGCAATTTAATTGCTCTCTTTTTTTGTTTTAAACAAAAGATCTTTGGCTCTTTTGATATAATTGGTTTTTGAAATTAGTCTATTTTTTGTAGCTAATAACTAGGTAATTAGCATCCGTTTCTCCTGAGTTTTCAAGACTGTGCATACAAGCTGAATGCCAATGGATGTCGCCTACTTTAAAAGCGTTATCTTCCTCGCCTTCTTCATCGGAGTTGTAAAGTAAACTATAATCAGAAAGTGAATATACAATACGGTTAACACCAGAATGTGGTGCTATTTTTTCTCCTTTTGGTAACGTTACTTCGGTAACTTTAAAGATGCCATTTTCAAAACGTACTTCTGCAAAATCAGGTGCTACGGTAATAACATCATTGTCAAGAGTATTCTCTTCACAATCTGGTAATTCAGTTGTTTTTTTAGTAAATACTAACCATTCAGCTACAGCGGAACTGTTATTGCTTGCGGCATGAGTTCCAGCTTCATGAAAATGAACATCACCTTTTTTCCAAGATTTGCTTCCGAGATTTTCACCATTTTCCTCCCAATCAATAGTATAATCGGTCAAGGAATAAATAATTCTATTTTCTCCTTCATGAGTTGGAAGATATTCGCCTTGAGCAAGTGTAATTTTTGACACTTTAGAATAGTCGTTTTCAAAAACGACTTCTGGTGTAGCTTCTGTCATCTCAGGGACCTCTTTAGTTACTTCGTCCTCTGCTGTTTTTTTCTTTTCGTTACCACAAGAAAAACATAAAAGTAAAATTAAGCTGACAGCAACTGCGCTGCTTTGATATAAAGTTTTCATTGTAAATGTGTTTTGTGTTTAATTAATGTGTTTCGTTCTCAATGTTTTACCATATTTATTGGTCTGATTTATCAAATGTCACATGCCACATACCTCTCACTTCGTTTTCCCCATAGCCAATAGCTTTATCTTTTGGGTAAAGGCTTTTCAATTTATTGAGAGTAATAGGTTTAATATTTTCTTCTGGTTTGCCATGGCATTGTAAGCACATGGTGTTAGTGGTTATTGGATAATATACATGGATTTTGCCGTCTATCTCTTCAGATATGGGTTCAATTTCCATTTTGTTATTCACTTGGCTCTTAAAGGTTTCTATATAAGCCAATTCTTTGGTATTGGCTTGGTTCTTGGGATTTCTAGGTTTGTCAGTTACACGTTTAATGGTGGCGTTAAAATGGGTGGCCATACTATCCGTTAATGGATAGGCCTGTTCATTGCAAAATGCTAAGGCCTCTACAGTGCCTTCTTTTTGAATTTTTGACATTAAATTCTGTCCTAAAACAGCTTTAGTCCCTAAGGCAAATTTCAGACCTTTCTGGGCTGGATCTAAGTCCTGTGCTGCCATTTGTTTGCCTTGACCATGTTGTTTGCCTTTGCCCATTCCCTTTCCTTTGCCCTTTCCTTTTCCTTTACCTTTTTTACCCTTATGCATTTTTCCTTTGTCGTTCATATGGTCTTCGAACCACTCGGGTTGCTCAATGTCGTTATCATAGATGTAATCAGCAATTTGCTCAATAGTTTCTTCTGGATAATAGGCTTTGGGCATTACTCCAAATCGTCTTACTGCACCTGGCATTTTTGCATTGGCTTCTACAGGGTTTTTAATCCATTCTTGCATGTCTTTTATAAAATCCGCTTTGGTAGTAGACTCATCTATATAGTGTTTTTTAACTGCAATCATGGGTGGTGCTATTCGGCTATCATGGCTTGCCGTTGGGCTGTGGCACAGATAACAGTTTTTTTCCATGAGCGCTTTGCCTGGGTGTTCCTCCTGTATTATTTCTGCGGCACTTATTGATTTATAGTGGTCGTTCTTTTCTTTACACGTTAGGGTAATTAGAGCTATAAATACAACTAAAACAATTTTTTTCATGAGATACTATTAAAACGACGAAATTACTTACTCTTAATAATAAGGACAATGATAAATGTCATGGAATTTAATTTTAATAATGTTTCTCAAGGTTTAGAATCTCTAATCAATTAATTATCCTTCCATCTTCCATGGTTATAATGCGGTCGGTGCGCTTTGCAAAGTCCTCATCGTGGGTGACTATAAGAAGGGACAGCTTTTTCTCTTCGCTAAGTCCTTTAAAAATATTAAAGACGTTCTCGGAGTTGTGGCTATCTAGATTACCTGTAGGTTCGTCTCCCATAATAATGGACGGATTGTTAATTAAAGCTCTGGCAATGGCAACACGCTGTTTTTCACCACCAGAAATTTGGGAGGCACGTTTTTTAGCAAGCTGTTCAATATTGAGGATTTTTAGTTTTTCATAGGCATTATGGGTCACTTCTTCTAGAGATAGCTCTCCTAATTTTTTGGCTGGTAACATCACGTTTTCTAAAACTGAGAATTCTGAGAGCAGATAATGGAATTGGAAAACAAATCCGATATGTTTATTGCGTAAATGAGAAAGTGTATTATGGTCTGCTCCCGTAATTAGCTTATTGTTGAGATAGAGTTGGCCTTCATAATCGGTATCCATCGTAGACAAGATATATAGTAAGGTCGATTTTCCACAACCAGACTTGCCCATAATAGAGGTAAACTCACCTTTGTTTATCTGTAAACTGATGTCCTTTATGACATGAAAGAGCACTGGTTTTTTAAAGTACTTGTTGATATGTTTTGTCTGTAGAACCGTTTCCATTATTGACCTCTTATAATTTTGACAGGATCTATCTTTCTGGCTTTTTTGGAAGGCAGATAACCTGCAAAAAATGTTGAAACAAGAGCGAATGAAAAACCAATCACAAAAAACCACGGATTTAAGTTTATGGGATAGGTGTCTATTGTTGGCAAAGCTTCTGTATTAAATGGAATGGTATCTATAATTTCGGCTAAAATCCACCCAATGAGCAGGCCTAATAAACCACCGACCAGACCTATGATTACAGCTTGACTCATAAAAATAAACTGAACATCCCTACCAGAAAACCCAGTTGCTTTTAAAATGGCAATGTCATTCATTTTTTCATAAATCAACATATTTAAAATGTTATAAATTCCAAATCCAGCTACAATAAGTAAGGCAATGGAAACTGCATAGGTTATAAGGTTTCTTATAGTTGTTCCTGTTTCAAATTGGGCATTTGCAGTTTTGATATCAATAGCCCTTAAATTGAATTGTTTCTCTACATTTTGAGCCATAGGAAAGGCTTTTTCAATATCGTGAAGTTTCACATTAATATCAGTAATATAATTATTGGGCTTTCCTAAAATCCGTTGAATCGTTTTTATCGTTGTAAAGCTTTGAATGGCATCGATATCAGCAACGCCGCTTTGATAGATACCAACAACCTTTAAGATAAATAAACCACCTTCTATAGGACTCACCTGCACACGGTCTCCAATTTGCAAAGACATTCTTTCAGCGATTCCTGCACCTAACAATATCGCATTGTCTGTATGCTCCAGTGCTTTGGCAGAACCTTCAATGATGTAGTCACCAAGGTTAAAATACTGGGCTTCAGATAATGGCTCTATTCCTGTTAAGTTGCCGCCAATTTCTATAGAGCCAGCGATATAGAAAATCTGAGTTTTTATTTGTGGCAATGCAGCTTTTACATTTTTGTCTCTTTTCAGAAAGGCCATAATGGGTAGCGCATCATGGATTTTCTTTTGCGTTACTTTAGGTTTAATGGAATGTACAATATTGAAACTGTTTTTAAATTGTTCGTACAAATCCACAGGCTGCTGTACAGATGGTTTTATTTCATTATAAATATGTATATGTGGTGTTTGATTTAGAATGAGGTCATCCAGCATCGCATTTAACCCAGTCATAAAACTCACTAAAGTGATGTAAGCTCCAATTCCAAAAGTAACGCCTAGAGCGGCAACGCTTGTTTGCCTCAATTTGGTAAGTAAATGAGTTTTGGCAATGCTCAATATGAGGCTCCAATTGGTCACTGGTTTGCTTTATAAATGGTAGTGTTCTCTTCTAATCCAGAAAGGACTTCGACATACTCCATATTCTCTATGCCTCGCTCGATAGTAATTTCGCCACTGTCTGTTAACACCTTGTTTCTTCCAATTAAAAATGATTTAGGTATAGTTAGAGCACTGTTGTTTTGAGCAAGAACAATATTAGCCTCACCGGATAAGCCTGGATAAAGTTTATCTGGCGGTCTTTTAAATTTTGATTCTACTAAAAAAGTCTGATTGCGCTCATCTTTTTTAGGGTATATTTTAGAGACTTGCGCTTCAAAAACCTCGTTTCCATAGGCCTCTAACGTAATCAAAACGCTCTGGCCCAGAGTTATCTTAACGATATCTATTTCATCTACCAATAATTCAATAATAAAAGCTTCGGCGCTACCTATTGAAGCTAGAGGTTCAAGGGTTGAAACGATTTCTCCTGGTTCTTTGTACAAGGCGTATACCTTGCCGTTAAGTTGACTTGTAATGGTGTAATCCTCACTATTGCTTAGGGAAGATTGATAGCTGTTTTGTGCTTGTTCAACCGCTGTTTTGAGCTCATTTTCGGTTTGTATGTATTTAGATTTTAGAAGATTGAGTCTGTTTTTTGCGAGCTGATATTTAAGTCTTTGGTTGTCGTATTGCGCTTTAGACCCAATGTTTTGTTTCCATAGATTGGCCTGTCTAAAGTAATTGATGGAATCGTTTTGATATTGCAGCTCAGCCGCGTCTATTTCATCCTGAATGGTTTTTAACAAAGCTGAACTGCCTTTATAATTCTCTAATGCAAGGTCATATGCGAGCTTGGCATTTTTAGCATTTAATTTTGGAGCTGTATTTAGAATTTTAATAATAGGTTGGTGCTTGGTCACTATAGTGCCTTCTTCCACTAGGTTTTTTTCTAGGATACCGGATACAATCGAGTAGGCCTCATAAAGGCTGTCGGGTTGAATAGTGGCCGAGGCATATACAGATTCTGTAATAGACCGCTTTTGTACCGTTGCAGATTCCCTTTTAGAGTGGCAGGAGACAAGCGCTATACAAATTAAGACCAAGCTAACACGTCTCATAATAGTTTTGGTTAAACCTTTTTAATGGTCCATTTATTATCATCATTCTTAATAGCAATTAAGGACTTAGTCAATAATTTTGAATTAATGCTTGGAGGTCCTTTCATAAAGAACTTAGATAATGTTATGTGTGTGGGTTTTTCTGAAATATAATGTACAATTTCTCCCTCTGGGTTAATGGTTATTTCCATGTAATTATATTCTATCATGGCTTTATCCAAAACATCATTATGGCCTAAAACATTTTTGTACAATTTTAAGACTACCGCAAGGCCATCATTAAAGGCAGTGGCATTTAAAAACTGTGGCTCTAGCACCTCTTGTCCTTTGGTGTCAATATAACCAAAGTAGGTAATACCTTCTTTAACTTCTGAAATCAAGCAGCGACCAGAATTAAACATAGGATAGTTGACACCGTTATCGCTTTGCACAACGATATCGTTTCTAAAATCAATTACCAATTCGCCATCAGTATTTATAAATCCCCAAGCGTCTCCTTTTTTAACGGCTGCCATTTCTTCATGGAATGGTGAGACATAATCTAAGCCCGAAAGGTTTTGAGCATATATAAATAGGGAAAAGCCTATGGTAATAGTATACAATATTATGAATCGTTTCATGACTTAAAGATTTAATGTTAATGGCCTAAAATTAACGCTCTAAGTCAGCCTAAACAATGACGATGGTCAATCTTTGGAAGTTAAGACGACATATGAGGCTTTATTACAGCAATGAGGTCATTTTTCTGAAGAACGCCGGACTGCCGCCATACCTGTTGCCCATTTTTGAATAAAATCATTGTGGGCACGCCTCTTACATTATACTTAGCGGCTAGTGTTTGATTTTTATCAACATCTATTTTCACAATTTTAACTGCATCGCCCAAGTCATCTTTAAGACTTTTTAAAATAGGCGCTAACATTTTACACGGACCACACCAGTCGGCATAAAAGTCAATAAGTACAGGTGTATCCGATGAGATAATCGATTTAAAGTTTGAAGTCATAATCCTATAGTTTTAAAAGCTATGCTCAATCTCGCCATAATATTCAATTCAGACTTGTTTATTTTGGCAAAAGCATATGCAATATTATTTCCAGTTTTGAAGATAAGTTCCTTTAGCTCATGGTTAAAAGCCTCGGGGTTTTGGTTAAGAAAGTTAATAAATTTACTAAAACAAATGTCTGGGTTAAGATTATCGTTTTGTGCTACATTGAACTGTTGTTTTATAAGATTTACAGAGTCCTCTCCAAAGGCCATCCAGTCCTTCTCCAAACTATCAGAAAGTTTTGTGTATTCTTCCAATGCTAATGAGCGATCAGCTTTTGCAATGGCATAAAACAAATTCCCCAATTGTTTGGATAATTCTTCTGGTAACGACGTTTCTGCTAGCATAATTCCGTTAATAAATACAAAACTATTTATATCGCTTAAATATTAGAATGATATTGGTCATAATCATTATTTAATAGTGGCTATTTTTGTATCTTTAGAGTTAGCCATTTTCGTTTTTATTATATGCTAAATCAAGATCAAGAAATTTTTAATGTTCTTTTGGATGCCGTATCCGATGCTGTTGTTATTGTTGATGAGGAGCAGTGTATTATGGAGATCAATAAGGTTGCGGAAAGGGTTTTTGAGTTTAACAGGGGCGAAATTAAAGGCCAGTCAATAGAGATGCTTATACCTAAAGGCTACCGTGGCTCTCACAAAAAACATGTTAGCTCATTTATCGCAAAAAACAGAAGCCGAAAAATGGCTAAAGCTTTAGAGGTTTATGGTCTTAAAAAGAGTGGCGAGGTCATTCCGGTAGAGGTAGAACTCAATCCTTTTAAAATCTATGATAAAACCTATGTCATGGCTTTAATCAAGGATATTTCCAAGCAGAGAGAAAGTGACCTGGACTTTATGCTAAGAAGTACTGCCTTGGAATCTGCTAGTAATGGTGTCATTATTACAAATGCATTAAAGCCAGATAATCCTATCATTTATTTCAACAAAGCCTTTTCGCAACTTACAGGCTATTCCGAGGAAGAAATACTTCATAAAAACTGTAGGTTTTTGCAAGGCACAGATAGAGATCAAAAACAATTGGATAAATTAAGAAAGGCCATCCGAGAAGGTAGAAGTTGCCAAGTTACTTTGAGGAATTATAAAAAGGATGGTACGTTATTCTGGAATGATCTATACATTACACCAATACGAAACCAACGAGGCATCATAACCAATTTTATTGGAATTCAAAATGATGTAACCGAACGGGTTAGGGCAGAAGAAGAGCGAAATCACTTGGCCACTATCTTTGATGAATCTTTAAATGAGATTTATGTCTATGACGCTGAAACGCTTAAATTTATAAGGGTTAATAGAGGGGCCATTGAAAATATTGGATATAGTAATGATGAGCTTCAAAATATGACGCCGATCGACTTAAAGGTAAATTTAGATGGATCTGACTTTAGAAAGCGGTATATAGAACCCCTGCTCAAACATAAGCGCAAACGTTTTGAATTTGAGACCGTCCATAAGCGTAAGGACGGAAGCACATATCCAGTAAGCGTTCATTTGCAGTTGTCACAGTTAAATGAAAAACCGGTCTTTTTTTGTATCGTAGCAGATATAACCGATCAAAAGAACTATACCATAAAGCTAGAAAAAACGGTTGAAGAACGAACCCAGCAACTCCAGGAAGCTTTGAGCAAGGAAAAGGTGTTGAACGAGCTCAAAACCAAATTTTTGTCCTTGGTCTCCCACGAGTTCAAAACGCCCTTGAGTGGTATTTCTACCTCTGTTATGCTCTTGGAAAAATACACAACAACCGAAGATCAAGACAAGCGTGATAGGCATATAGAGATTATTAGGGATAAAGTTCATTATCTTAATAGCATTTTAAATGATTTTCTGTCCATAGAGCGTTTAGAATCTGGCACGGTAACTTATAAATACAGCCACTTTAAATTGAGCAAGGTTATTAACGAGGTTGTCTATAACGCAAATATGCTTTTAAAGGATGGGCAGCATATCAATTATCCATCCAATATCAATGACATGGAGATGTATCAAGACGAGAGAATCATTGAATTGATTTTAACCAATGTGGTACAAAATGCCATTAAATACTCAGGTAAAGATTCCAAAATAGATATACATGTGACACAGGATGATACCGTCACAACGCTTACCATAAAAGATTATGGTATAGGTATTCCGGAAAAGGATATGAATAATATTTTTACCAGATATTTTAGGGCAGAAAATGTACTTAATATGCAAGGGACGGGAATAGGCTTAAATATTGCTAAGACCCACTTGGAAAATTTGGGTGGAAATATAAATATTACAAGTAAAGAAAATGTAGGTACAACGGTTATATTAAAAATCCCAACAGAGTGTTATGGCTAAAATATTGATTATAGAAGACGATATAGTTTTAAGGGATAATACGGCAGAGCTTTTAGAACTTTCAGAGTTTGATGTTATTAAGGCTTCTAATGGCAAAGAAGGATTAAAACTGGCTAAAACACAATTGCCAGATATTATTGTATGCGATATAATGATGCCTCAAATGGATGGATACGAAGTCTTGGGGGAATTAGCAAAAAACTCAAAGACAAAATATATCCCATTTATTTTTCTCTCGGCCAAAACGGAACACCAAGATATTAGAAAGGGAATGAACATGGGTGCAGATGATTACATAACTAAGCCGTTTACAGAAGATGAACTTATTAGCGCCATAAAAAGTAGGTTGGCAAAAGCTGAAATTTTGCAAGAACGCCGACAAGAAGATTTTTCTGGGATAGAAGACCAGGATGAACTTAGATCCTTAAATGACCTTAAGAATTTTTTCGATGATTATGGTGAGGAATTTAGCTACGGAAAGGATGAAATCATTTACCGCGAGGGCGATCACGCCAACTACATCTATCTGATTTCTGATGGTGCTGTTAAGTGCCATAAACTAGACGACCAAGGAAAGGAGCTTACAACTGGGCTTTTTAAGGAGGACGATTTATTTGGCTATACCTCATTTACCCATAATCTACCTCATAAGGAAACAGCAACAGCTTTAAAGCCAGTAAAGCTCATGGGCATAGCTTTACACGAACTGCTGGATATACTTAATGAAAACCACAAAGTTACCATAGCCTTAATAGATCTTCTAACAGATGACTTGTCTAATATTAAGGATCAATTACTTCAAATGGCATACAGTTCTGTTAACAAGAAAACGGCAAGGACTATAGTGCAATTTGCAGAAAAAATCAATAGAAGGCCAGAAGATCCAATAAAGATTTCCAGGAGCGATTTGGCTAGCGTAGCAGGCGTTGCTACCGAAACCTTTATACGAACACTTACCAATTTTAAGCAGGATGGTCTAATCAAATCAGAAGGTCGAAATATCGTTGTTACCAATCTAGACCGCTTAAAGGAAATTAATTGAGAATATTGCATAAATGACTCCCGTCATTTTAGGTCTAATGCGCAGCATTTAATTTAGGTGCATTAATGTAATGAATTATGAAGAGTGTTCTATTACCCACAGATTTTTCTGAAAATTCTTGGAATGCCATCGTTTACGCCTTGGAATTTTTAAAAGATGAGCCCTGTGTGTTCTACCTTCTGCATGTCAATACCTTGAACTATGGCGTTCTCAATAATCCAGATTACAGAGATTCTGATAATGTCATAGAAGAAGTCTATACAAAACCATCAAAGACCAAGCTGCTACACTTACTGAAGCGCATTTCAAAAATTTCTAACAATAAAGCCCATAGATTCTATTCGCTTGTGGATTATGGCTTGTTTATAGATTCAATCCGTAACCAAATAATTGATAAGCAAATAGATTTAATTGTAATGGGTACAAAGGGTGCCTCTGGTTTAAAAAAGATTATTATAGGAAGTAATGCTGGTGATGTGGTGGTTAAGGTAAAATGTACAGCGCTTATAGTGCCTGAAAATGCTAAATATGAAAAGATACGAGAAATAGCTTTTCCAACAGACTTCTCGTCATTTAGCAATTTTAAAACATTACAGCCGTTGCTGAGAATTATGGAAGACTATAAGGCTAAACTTAGTTTATTGTATGTGAATTCCAAGAAAAAAGATTTAAATGTAGAGCAGCAAAAGAATAAGGATCTATTAGAGGATTTATTCAGTGGTTTGCCGTATGATTTCTTTTTCCTAACCAACAAACGTTTGGAAGATGCCGTGCAATGCTTTACACAAAGTAGAGCCATTAGTATGATTGCCATGGTTGCCAAAAACTTAAACTATTTTCAACAAATTTTATTTCACACTAAGGTAGAAAATATAACCTACCATACAGACATACCTTTTTTGGTATTGCATGAAACCAATTAATAATTAGATTATGGAATTATCTCAACTTTTCGCTAAATTCTGGGGCTGGTATCTCATTATTTTTTTCTTGATACTTAGCTTAAATCCAAAACGTATCAAACAAATATTTGACGACCTTAAAGACGAAAAATTTTTGATTTTGACCTCATTTTTGGCCATCATTGTTGGGCTGGTCAATATTATTTTTCACAACATTTGGGAGCCTAATTATAAGATTATCATTACGTTGATAGGCTGGTTTTCCCTATTTATAGGGTTGGCCTTGTTTATTTTTCCTAAGTGGACCGTAGACTGGCTTGAGATAACCAATGTTAAGTTTGTACAGGTCATTTATACCTTATTGTTCTTGGTAGGGCTATTTTTACTTAATGAGGTTTATCAACTTATACCATATTAATTAGAAAAGTGACCAAAATCATTTTGTTTTAGTTTGGTCTTACTTAAGTTTGGCTTGTTATAAGGCTTAAGGTACCTTATAAATTTGCTATTAATCGAGGGAAAACCAGATGTTAAAAAAAACATCTGGTTTTTTTGCTTTAAACGTCAAAACTGATATTTGTCATTTTTTTAGTAAAACTATATGCCTACTTTAGTAACGTATTAAAAGGGGGCTTTTAATAATTTTAAGGGTATTGAAATTATGCTGTTGTTATGCGTACTTTCAGTTTTTCTTAAGAAGCAAAGAGATCTTTAAACTGCTACAAAAGCAATATCATAAGCTCTCAATACCCTAGGGAACAGGAGGCAGAAGCTTCCTGTTTCTGTTTTTTTAGGGTGTTCCTTCGATAATCATAAAGCTTTTCATTAGCCTGATAAATGTCATTGTAGTCTTGGTAATTAGGTGTTAGATTTAAGTCTTATATAATCTTTCAGTTATGAAAAATATTCTAATACCTACCGATTTTTCAGATAATGCCATGAATGCCATCCGTTATGCCCTGGAGTTGTTCAAGCATGATACCTCAGAATTCTATTTCTTGCATACCTTCGAAGAGGAGGTGTACGACAATCACGAGTTAAATGATGGGGGAGATTTTGAAGAAGCAGTTGAAATCGCAAAAAACAGGTCCCAGTTAAAATTAGACCTTCTCCTTAATGAGGTTAATACGATTGCGCCGCACAAAAGATTTAAATTTCACTGTATCTCAGCCTATAATTCCCTTATTGACGAAATGGATAAGCTTGTTATAGGCAAAAACATAGATTTGGTTGTTATGGGTACAAAAGGGGAGAGCGAAGGAAAAACCTATGCCTTTGGCAGTAACACCTTGCAGGTGTTGAAATATGTGTCTTGTCCGGTCTTGGTGATTCCCGAGCTTTATAAATATAAACAGCCCAAACATGTCTTGTTTCCAACCAATTATTTAATCCCTTACAGAAGACGCGAACTCAAACTTGTGAGTACGCTCTTATCACCTTTTAGGTCCGTTGTTGACCTGCTCTACATTTCTAGGGCAAAAAGGCTTTCAAAACGACAGTTGGATAATAAGGATTTTTTAAGATCAGAACTTGTGGGTGTGGAAGTTAACGACATAACGGAAGACAGTAATAAAGTGTCACTTTGTATTGCTAATTATGTAAAGGACAATGATATAGACTTTTTAGTTATGGTTAATACCAGACATTCATTTTTAGAAGATATGTTATTTAGGTCCAAGGTTGATGATATGTGCTTGCATACCAATATACCATTTTTAGTACTCCAGAACGTAAGAAGAACCGTTTAAAACTTTAGATATGAAAACCATACTCCTTCCTACCGATTTTTCCGATAACTCCTGGAACGCCATAGTTTATGCCTTAAACTTATTTGATTATGAGCCTTGTAAGTTTATGCTTCTTCACACGTATACACCTATTATTTTTCAGACTGAATTTGTTCCTGTCGGTCCAGCCCAATTTGGATTGGGAGACGCCATAAAACATGTTTCTGAATCTAAAATGGAAAAATTATTAAAACGGATACATACCGAATTTCCTAATTCTAAGCACCAGTTTGAGACATCGTGTTTATTCAGTACTCTTGTTACCGAAATAAAGGAAATAACAGAAAAACAGAACATAGATTTCGTTGTTATGGGAACGAAAGGTGCTACAGGAGCTAAAGAAGTTTTATTTGGTTCCAATACCGTACATGTCTTTAAAAACATAAAGTGTCCTGTATTGGCTGTGCCCTCTCTTTTTGAATACGAGCTTCCTAAAGAAATTTTGTTTCCTTCAGATTATGAAGTGTCTTTCAAGGAGCAACACTTAAGTCCCATCCAAGAACTTGTTAAAGCCTATTCTAGCAGATTAAATATTATGCATGTGTCTTATGGCTACCCGTTAACCGAAATACAAGAAAAGAACAAAAGTTATTTAGAGGGTTACTTTAAAAATGAAGCTCATATTTTCCACGATGTAAGAAATGAAAATGTAACGGATGCCATTGATGAATTTCAAATGAAAACAAAGGTAAACATGTTGGTAATGCTAAATAATAAACATTCTTTCTTTGAAAACTTATTTTTTAGATCAGCACTCAATCAAATTGGGTTTCATCTAAATATTCCATTTTTAGTCATTCCTTCCCAATATTAAAACCTGTTGATTATGAAACGCCAAATCCTATTGCCAACCGATTTTTCAGATAACGCTTGGAGTGCCATAGATTATGCCATTAAATTGTTTAAGGATGAGCCGTGCACGTTTCGGCTCTTAAATTCAATTGCATTAAAGGTGTCTTCAATGTCTAACTTCTCTAACCGTCTGTTAAGGGTTATGAAGGAAAATGCCATAGACGACCTTAATGCCTTAAAGACCGAGATTGAGACAGCGAGTAAAAATCCTAATCATGAGTTTGATGCGGTAGTCAGCACCTTAGACCTGTTCCATGCCATTGAAAATGAAGTACAAAATAAGGATATCCAATTTATTGTAATGGGAACAAAAGGAGCCACAGGTGCCAAGGAGCTGTTTTTTGGAAGTAACACGGTAAAGGTTATCAAAAAAATAAAGGATTGCTCACTTCTAATTATACCTAGTGAATATGATTATGTGGCACCAAAACAAATTGCTTTTCCAACTGATTTTAAAATACCTTTAGGTCGAGACCAGTTAAGGCCTCTAAGGAGTATACTTGAGCTTCATCATTCTAAAATTAGGATTTTACATATAAATGAAGAAGAGGAACTGAGTAAAGAGCAAGAACAAAATTTTAAAAACCTCAAATCTTATTTATCTGATTTGAATTGTTCCTTCCATTGGATGCCAGAGTATAGTACAAAGGACCACGCCATAAAGGAATTTATTGAAGATTTAGAAATAGATATGCTAACAATGGTTTCCCATGAAAAGAATTGGATAGAGCGACTTGCCAACAAAGCCGTAATCAAAAAAATAGGCTTTAAACCATTTGTTCCCTTCTTACTTCTTCAGGCTTAAATTGACCAAGGTCATTTTAGAGGCCATGCTATTAAATTACCTTTAAAAAGGTATAAAAAGCTGTATTATGAAAACTAAAGTTCTTTTGCCAACGGACTTCTCAAAAAATTCTTGGAACGCCATTACTTATGCTCTAGAACTGTACAAAAGAGATGCATGTGAATTCTATCTTCTTAATGTGTTCTCTGCAACCGGCAATTTAATGAAAAGTCTAATGAATATGGATCCTGGAAGTGAGCTATATGAAAAAGCCAAAGCCCATTCAGAGACAGGTCTTGCCAATATGCTAGATATGCTAGTGTTGAAACAAGAAAAACATCCCAACCACCATTTTAATACTATTTCCATGTTTAACAGTCCAGTAGAAGCGATTAAAAATGTGGTTGATGATAAAGACATAGATATCATTATAATGGGAACGAAAGGAGAAACCGCGTCCCGAACAATGGTGTATGGTAGCACAGCGGTTAGTGTTATGGAGAAGGTACGTAATTGTCCAGTGTTGGTAATACCAGAAAGAGCTAAGCCAGGGCTTCCAAAAGAGATTGTTTTTCCTACGAATTACAAAATACCGTTTAAGAAAAGCCAACTTCAATACCTTGTAGATATTGCCAAAAAAACAAAGGCTGTCTTACAAGTGTTATACATTTTTGAAGGAGAGCTAAAAGAAGACCAGTTAGAGAACAAAGCCTTGTTGCAGGACTATTTTTCTGAAGTGAATTTTGTTTTCAGGGAATTGAGCAATATGCACGTCCCAACGGCATTGAATTGTTTTGTGGAAAGTAGGGAGAGTGATATGGTAGCTTTTATAAATAGAAAGCATATGTTCTTTGGCAGTATTTTAAACCAAGCCTTGGTTAAGGAAATTGGATACGACTGTAAGGTTCCTATCCTAGTAATGCATGATCAGAATAACTAAAAAATACGGAAATTATGAAAGATAAAGTCATTTGGATCGATAAGGAAAAAGCATATATACTAACCGTTAAAGAAGAGGATGTAGACATGGAAGTACTTACCTCAAGAACTACCGAATCAGACGAGGAACCCTCCGATAGACAAGGTGGTGCAACAGAAATATTAAAGGATCGAAAATTACTGGAACGCCAAAAACAAATGGCCAAGCAATATTTTGATGCCTTAAGTACAAAATTGCAAGATGCTAAGCGCATAATGATTATGGGACCTGCTCAAACAGGACAGCATTTTTTCAATTATTTAGACAAAGAAAAAACTAGTATTGGCAAACAGGTTTTGGAGGTTAAAAAAGCTGAAAAAATGACGGATAATCAACTAAAGGCAGTTGCAAGGGAATATTATTTGTCGATTTCTTAATTGATAATTTGGTTAGTTTGGCTGCTGCCAGGGTCGTTAGCGGTCCTGGCAGTTTTTTTAATTCATTATGAAAAAAGATAGCATCGATATTATTAAATCTAGTGGTGAAAAGGTTAAGTTTTCATTGAACAAGTTGCGGTCTTCCCTGAAGCGCAGTGGCGCAAGCAAAGAAACTATTAATGCTATCGTAGATGCCGTAAGGGACGAGTTATATCAGGGAATTTCAACCAAGGAGATTTATAACAGAGCCTATGCACTATTAAGGAAAAAGAAAAGTCATTTGGCTTCTCGCTATAAGTTAAAAAACGCTATTTATGAATTAGGTCCAACAGGTTTTCCTTTTGAGCGCTATATTAAAGAAATTTTAGATTTTTCGGGCTATGATGCCCAACTAGATAAAACTTTAGAAGGTAAATGTGTGTCGCACCAAATAGATGTATTGGCAGAAAAGGATGGCCATAGCGTTCTTGTAGAGTGCAAATTCCACGGAGAACCAGGTCTTAATTGCAATGTTAAGGTTCCTTTATACATAAACTCGCGTTTTCAAGATGTCAAAGCGAATTGGAGTGTGGCTACTGGTAATTCAACCGCACTTAAGGAAGCATGGGTGGTTACCAATACGCGTTTCACTGAAGATGCAGTTCAATATGGCAAATGTTGCGGACTCTACCTATTGAGCTGGGATTATCCAGATGGCGAAAGTCTTAGAAACAGAATAGATGAACTTGGATTGTATCCCATAACCGTATCCACACTTTTAGCACAGCGAGAAAAACAATTTCTTTTGAGTAGAAATATTGTATTGTGCAGGCAACTTATAGGAGATAATTTTTATTTGGACCATCTTGGAATATCCCCAAACCGTAAAAGAAAAATACTAGATGAGTTTAAAGCCTTGTGTCAATTTAAAGCGCTGTGATATGAAACCAGAAGTTAAACTAAAATTTTTAGGCGGAGCAGGTACGGTAACGGGATCAAAATTCTGGATTGAAACCTCAGAATTGCAACTTATGGTAGATTGCGGCATGTTTCAGGGGTTAAAGGAATTACGGCAATTGAACTGGGCGGATCTCCCAATCGACATTGCGGCCGTAGATTTTATTCTGCTCACGCATGGTCATTTAGATCACGTTGGCTACTTGCCAAGACTGCTAAAACAAGGTTTTAAAGGAGAAATTCTTGGTACAGCACCAACATTAGCCATTGCAGCTATCGTTTTAAAGGATAGCGCCAAGATTCATGAGGAAGAAGCAGAAAAGGCCAATAAGGAGCAATACTCAAAACATAAACCAGCGTTACCTTTATATACCATTAAGGATGCTGAAAATACCATAGCAAAATTTAAATCGGTAGAACCCAGTAAATGGACCTCACTGTCTGAGAGCATTTCTGTGCGCTTTCAGTATAATGGCCATATCATCGGTGCTACATTCATAGAACTAGATATTAATGGTAAACGCTTTGTTTTTTCGGGTGATATTGGTGGCACAAATGACTATCTTCTAGACAATCCTAAAAAACCGGAATGGGCAGATTACCTAGTTTTAGAAAGTACTTATGGCAATAAACTTCACCCTAAAGAGGATGTAGAAACTATTTTTGTAGAATTAATAAACCATACCCTGAACTCTCAAGGTAATCTCATCATACCAAGTTTTGCCGTAGAACGTCTTCAAACCTTAATGTACTTGTTCTATAAGCTTTATAAGGAGCGTAGAATTCCCAATATTCCAATTTATGTGGATAGTCCTATGGGAGCTAATGTCCTAGAGGTATTCAAGCAATTTCCAAATTGGCATAAACTACCGGTTTCTGAGTATAGGGCCATGTGCAAACACGTAACTATTGTTAGTTCTTACAAAGAAACTTGGGAAACTATAGATGATAAAAGACCCAAAGTGGTTATTGCTGGAAGTGGTATGGTTACAGGAGGAAGAGTGTTAACGTATCTGCAACAATTTATAGATAACCCAACAACAACCGTTTTGTTGGCTGGTTACCAAGCTGAAGGTACACGAGGCAGGGAACTTTTGGACGGTGCACATGAGATTAAGTTTTATGGTAAGTATTACCCTGTTAGAGCCAAGATAGAGCACATAGAAAGCTTATCTGCTCATGCAGACCAGAACGAATTATTAGACTGGCTGTCTTGTATCAAAAATATTCCTGAGTGTGTATTCCTGGTACATGGCGAACCTTCTGCCCAAAATGCATTTAGGGTAAAATTAGAAACAACTTTAAAGTGGCATATCAAGGTGCCTAAACTTAACGAAGAGGTTCGGATAATCGTTTAGTTGTAAACTGATTAATATCATTTTAGGATTGGTAATTGGTTTTTAAATTTAAACTAAAATCAATGTATAATCACTAAAATAAACGCTATGTCACTTATTAAATTTAACAACAGAAACCGGTTGTTCCCATGGAATAACAGACAATTAAAAGATTTTTTTAGTTCTGATGATTTCTTCTTTAACGATGACTTTTTTGAAGAAGATTCTATGATGCCAGCTATGAATGTAAAAGAGCTAGAAGGCGAATTTGAAGTTGAATTTGCCGCACCTGGATTTAAAAAATCTGATTTCGAAGTTACCTTAGAAGACAATATTTTACACGTATCTGCCAATAAGGAAACCGAGAAAAAAGAAGAAGAGGATGATTTTATGCGCAGGGAATTTAGCTACAGTACATTTAAACGCTCTTTAAGATTACCAGAGACTGTTGATAATACAGCAGATATCAAAGCAAAATATGAAGATGGCATCCTTAAGTTACATCTTCTTAAAAAAGAACCTACTAAAGAAACACCTAAAAAAGTTATAGAGGTTATCTAGAAATCCAAGGATCGAAGCAGGGTGTATTTAGGTGTTTTACACTCTGCTTTTTTATAAAAATATAGTATCATGAAAACAATACACACAAAAGCAAAACATACCGAGTGGCTTAGTGCAGAGGATATGCACGCGTCCTCCAAAATATGGCTATCTGAATTAGCTTTTTTTAAAGATGAACAGTTGTTCCTTGAGGATTTAATCAAATCCCATACGCTTCAATTAATAGATAAGAGTCACTTTGAAAAGAGCAAAGACGTCATAGATAGACTTTCGCAAGTTGTAAAGCAAACAGAAGTACTTTTTAAGGCGGTAACAAAGCACGAAAACGAACTGTCCATAATGGTAGATGGTATCGATGAATTAGCTAAAGAGGCCAATTATAAAAAGGAACACCGAAACCTCATTGAACTTATAGGTGAGTTTAAAAAACGCTACCAAAAAATTAAAGCAGAATTGTTTGCAATGGTTAAAGAGGTTATCCAAGAATCTAAGCAAAATAGACTTATAGAAAAACAATGAGAATCTTCATTTTATTAATCTTATTTGGTGTTGTTTCGGCCTGTTCTGAAACGCACTTGGTAGACTATTGGAAGAATCCTGATATCGATGTCTACAGCCCACAAAAAGTTTTAATTCTTGGACTAACTAGCAATGATGAAGCTAGGGTACAATTTGAAACCAAATTAAAAATAGCGCTTGAAGATCGTGGCATCCAGGCCGTACGAAGTATTGATGTAACTGCATTAGACACTGACCGTGGCAAGCTCAACGAAGACCAGCTCAATGCACTAGAAAAGCAGTTGATTGCAGAAGGTTTTGATACTATTCTCTTTTCTTCGGTTTTGGGTGTAGAAGATAAAATTGCCTACAAAAGCAATTATGATGGGTTTGACGAAACCTACAAAAGATTCAAGGAAGATTACCTTAGATATCAGGATTCATTCTATAATCCAGATTATTATGATGAGTACACCATTTATCATGCTGAGACGTCAATGTACTGCATCTGTCCTACAAAGGAACGCGAATTACTATGGAAAGGATATATAGACATTACAGACCCGAGGGAAATTGGTAAAACAGTAAATGAATATGTTAATTTGGTGGTTTTAGCGCTAGAAGAGCTAAATCTTATAGAGCCCTCGGGACTACCCATAGAGCCCGTAGCTAAGAATCATTACAACTAATCGAGCAAGAATTGAAGAGCTCTTTGTGTAATTTGTAAAAACCTCTGTTACGTATTGTTTTTAGCCTTAATTGACAAAATACTTAAAAATTGGTAAACGTCTAATAGTGATATACCAATAATGGTGTTTCTAAATCTTGACTCAAGCGTGTTGTTGCCGAACCAAAGAAAAACCGCTCAAAAAAAGATTCCGTCTGTTCAAAAAGCACCATCATATCTACATGATGGGTTTGGATATAATTGCTTACCGAAAAATGAAGTGGCACGTTTTTAATATAATGGTACTCAAAATCGTTATCGGTAATAATTTGTTTGAGGTGTTCTAATTCTTCCGTATTGTCATCGGGTGCATTCTCATTATCTGTTATTCTTAGAATGTGCAGTACGCTTCCATGAGGTTTTGAGAACTCGAGAAACTTTTTAAAAAGCCGCCCTTCGCTCGAATCATATTTGTCTAAAGGAAGTAAAATGTCTTTCAATGGGCTAAATCTGTAATTCTCTGGGATAACCAAAGTTGGAAAATCAATATTTCTTATAACCTTAAGCGTGTTAGATCCAAATATGGATTCGGCAGCATTAGAAGCGCCATTGCTTCCCATAACAAGTAAATCGATATGGTGGTGCTTAATATTTTGTTTAATGCTAGGAATAAAGGCATCGTAGTCCACAATTATCTTAAACTTGTGAAGATTATTTTTATACTGTTCTTGCAATCCTTTAGAAAGGGCTTTGAGTTTAAGTTTGTCATCTTTGATTAGTGTTTTGTATACACTACCAGAATTACCACTTATTAAATCATCCGATATAAAGTTCTTTACTTTTTTTACATGGCATATAAAGAAAGTACATTCTTGTTTTTCAAACAGTTGTAGGGCATAGTGCATGCCGTTTAAGGCAATTGTAGAATAGTCTGTAAGTAAGAGGATATTTTTCATATGACTTCTAATATACATCAATATAGTTATCCTCTGCTCAAGATAACATGACTTTGGTCATTAGTGGAAAAGAAACATTATATCTGTTTCTTTTCCATAGGTTTAGAGGTTTTGCTTTTAGATTCAGGAGGAATAATATACCGTTGCCTATTATTAAAAAATTGATCTCGCATGGCTTCCATTTGTCTTATCATATCATCCATGTTAGGAAAATTAGGCGCCATAGGTGAAGTAAAAAAGTCGTCCGAAAAAAATTGTTTGAAGATAGAATCTTGCTCTGAGAAACCGAAATGCCCTAGGCCCTGAAACATCGAAAAATGCCCTTGCATACGTTTCCTCATTTGTGTTAATAGGCTATCTGGATTATAGGCTTTTACAGCACCATTTGATGACCATGTATAAACAGAATCATATCGGATAACATTGCCATGTTCATCAACTTCTTTATTAACGTGCCAGCGTTCATTGGGTTGATTGGTACTATCTTTCTTAATCGTGGATTTTGCTATTTCTGAGCTAGAAGATTCAGACTCCTGAGCGTTACAACTTGTAGCTAAAACTGCTACAAGAAAAAATAAAACGATATTTTTCATTGCTTACAATTTTAGATTTTAACTCTTTTATTCTTTAGCAAAAAAAATGCCATTTTAATCACGTTTTACATTTTGGCAGTTAATGTTATTTTTGCTCATTATGGTTGATAATTTTACAAATGAGTTTTTTGGTATTGGAATCCAAAATGGTAAAACACCAGAAAATTTAGGCGTTCTCTGGAGGTCTGCCCAGAATCTTGGTGCTAGTTTTATTTTCACTATTGGCAACCGCTATGCAAAACAAGCTAGTGATACGCACAACGCGGTAAAGTCTATGCCTTATTTTCATTATGAAACGTTTGACGATTTTTTCAATAACCTTCCCAAAGGTGCACGATTGGTCGGTGTCGAATTAACTGATGGAGCCGAAGATTTAGAAACGTTTCACCATCCTAGGCGTTGTGTTTATTTACTTGGTGCAGAAGACCATGGTCTTTCCAAGCAAGCTCAAGAAAAGAGCCACTTTTTAGTTAAGTTTAAATCTCAACTGAGTCTCAATGTTTCCGTTGCTGGTAGCATTGTGATGTACGATAGAGGTCTAGCGAAACCTAGGGTTTAAACCTCTTCTAGATTTTAGAATAACCCTGAAATTTCACCGCTATCACTGATGTCAATTCCTTCAGACGCAGGATGTGCAGGTAAACCAGGCATTCTCATAATGTCTCCAGTAATAGGAATTAAAAACCCTGCTCCTGAGGCTATTTCTATTTCCCTTACGGTTATAATAAAATCCTTGGGCCTACCTAAAAGTTTTGGATTGTCAGACAATGATTTTTGGGTTTTCGCCACACAGATTGGCAGGTTCTCAAGTCCGAGCTCCTTTATGTGTCTGAGATGACGTTTTGCTGTAGAGTTATAATCCACATGTTCAGCGCCATATATTTTTTGTGCTATGGTTTCTATCTTTTCTTCAATTGGCATATTCCAATCGTAGAGCGGTTTAAATTTGGTCTTACAAGACTTTGAGACTTCAATGACATGTTTAGCCAAATCTAAAGCACCTTTGCCGCCCTTGGCCCATACATTGGCCACAGCAACCCGCACGTTTTTAATCTTGGCCAAGTCCTTAATCATTTGAATTTCTTCCTTCGTATCTGTTTTAAACTTGTTTATTGCTATAATAGGCGTAACTCTAAAGCGCTTAATATTTTCTAGGTGCTTTTCAAGATTTGGAAGACCTTGCCTTAGGGCATTGATATTGGGTTGGTCCAAAGACTTTAAATCGGCACCGCCATGATACTTGAGCGCTCTTATGGTTGTTGTTAAAACTACCGCTTTTGGTGAAATGTTGGCGCTTTGGCATTTAATGTCGAAGAACTTTTCGGCACCAAGGTCAAAGCCGAAGCCTGCTTCGGTAACCGTGTAGTCAGAATAGGTCATGCCCATTAAAGTACCAATAACGGAATTGGTGCCCTGAGCAATGTTGGCAAATGGCCCACCATGAATAATCGCAGGATTACCCTCAATAGTCTGAACTAAGTTGGGCTTTATGGCATGTCGGAGCAGTGTAGCCATGGCTCCTGCGACCTTTAAATCTCGAGCATAAATGGGTTTTCGGTCAAAGGTGTAACCAATAAATATGTTTCCTAAGCGTTTTTTTAGATCTCCTAAATCCTTGGCTATACACAAAATGGCCATTATTTCGGACGCAGCAGTTATATCAAAGCCCGTTTCACGAGGGATACCAGAGGTAGTTCCGCCAAGGCCTACAATAATGCGCCTTAATGCTCTGTCATTCATATCAACAACCCGTTTCCAAGTTATCGTTCTTGGATCTAAGCCTAAGGAATTGGTTTTACTTTGAATATTATTGTCAATGATGGCAGCCAATAGATTATGGGCCTTCTCTATAGCCGAAAAATCTCCTGTAAAGTGAAGGTTAATGTCTTCCAATGGGAGTACTTGTGAGTAACCACCACCTGTGGCTCCGCCTTTTATCCCAAAAACAGGACCTAAGGAAGGTTCCCTTAGTACAACAGTTGTTTTTTTATTGAGCTGGTTAAGTGCCTCAGACAGACCAATGGATATCGTTGTTTTTCCTTCACCTGCTGGAGTCGGTGAAATGGCAGATACCAAAATGAGATTGCTCTTTTTAGCTTTGGTTCTATTGATGCATGACAAGGGTATTTTTGCCTTTTCCTTACCATACATATCAATATCGTCAGGGTTGATGCCAAATTTCTCGGCAATTTCAGTAATTGGTTTTAGCTTTACTTTTTTAGCAATCTGAAGGTCGGTCATAGTTCTGTATTAAGAATTCAAATTCAAATTTAGAGTATAGGTATGGCATAAAGGGTGATTTTTGTCATATGCCGTATCGGTTAATAGTTCTTGGTGACCCTAAGCCTTTCTGTTCAATCATTGGGTAACTCTTAGATACTTATTACATAGGTGTATACTACTATAACCATATTATAAACTTACTATAACCACGCTATAACCTAAGATTAAATTTTGTATCTTTATGAGATAAAAGGTGTTGGTTGTTAAGGTGTTGCGTTGATAAAACCGGGTATTGAACTTATAATTTTAACTTGATGTGTTATGGCAAAGCAAAAAGGTATTATACCGTTGGTAGGGACAATTGGAGGCATCAATTTTTATTACTTGAATGGCAAGGCGATAAAGACAAAGGCCAGTATGAAGCGTGTGCGTGAGAACGCGAAAGAGTTTGGACATTGCTCTAAGGTCAATAAGGCTTTTAGGGCAGCACTACGGCCTTTTTATGCCCCACATAAGTTTACGTTTTTTCACAGCCGATTAATGACCTTGTTTACCCAGCTTAAGGCTTTAGATACAACTCATGAGCGTGGTAGGCGGCAAGTGGCTACTGCTGTTGCCACCGATGAGGGAAAACGGTTGCTTCTGGAGTTTAACTATACCCCTAAGGTAGATTTGCGACAGGTCTTACCTTTTTCCATGGAGATGGATTGGGCTAGTTATACCTTGAGCTTGTCTGACTTCGCTATACAGCAGGTGCCTTTTATTACTGGAGCTACCCATATTGGGTTGCAGTTTGGGGTTTTGGATTTTAATTTTAGCACTCTGGCTTTTGAGTTGCATTTAGCGGAACCCATGGTTTTAGCCAAAGATTTTAGTGGTACGTCTGTTAGTTTGAGCCCAATAAGTGTACCGAGTGGCGTAGGGCAATCTTTAGTAGTGTTGGGTGTACAGTATTACCAAGAGGTTGATGGTAGGTTGTATGTGTTGCATGCAGAGGATGGTGTTGGTTTTGCGGTAGTGGGCTGTAAATAAGTATAGTGTTTATAGTGCTATTATTTGCCACTATGTTTTACTGAAGATGTATTATATTGCTATAGGTTGACTCTTTTTTTGGTAACTATATTGTTGGTTTTAAATCCTTAGTTCAGCTAGATTTACCTTATTTTCCTGATTATAACAGACCTTTTAATTTATTTATTCTCTTTTGATTAAGCACTTAAACCGCTATTATTTTTATACATTGTTAGCTGCTGGCTTTAATCAGTTATATTGTTTTCATAAATGTGGTTGTAGTTTTTTTTCTGCCACATTTTATCATTGAATATGCAGAAAACGGTGAATAAAAATACCAATACTGCTAATATTATTTCTGAATAACCGAATGCTCTACTTACATTATTCACCGTGGCATGTAATAAAATAACTGCCAGAAGAGAATACGAAGATTTATTATATAACCAAGTAAAAATAATAGTAAGTGGAATTGTCCATACAAATCTTGGAAGCACGTCTACAAATCCACCCGTGGAATAGAATCCATTATAATGTAATGGAAGATGCCAAAGGCTCCATAAAAATGATATTATTAAAGACCCAATTAAGGGGTTGTATTTTTTTTGTAATTCTTTTTGTAAAAAACCTCTCCAGCCAAATTCCTCATTACCTCCAAGAAAGAAAAAAGAGCTAAAAAACCCTACTAGCAGAATAGGTTCGGGCTTTACTACAAAATCGGTAGTTTCCATTCCAAACACATAACCAATAAAGTAGCTACCTAGACATAATGCAATAAGCAAAAAAACGCCAATTATATACCAATTTGCTTTCCCCTTCTCAATAAGTGATGACTTGAGGTAGTTTTCTTTTAATTTTAGATTGGTAGCATTACTAAAATTAATACCTAAAATAAAAAGAACTATCCCAAAGAATATATAACCCAAAATACTTACTTCGTATAGAGCTGGCACGTTTCCATTTACATCATGCCATCCATTATTTACAAAATATAATCGCAAAAAGAGCACCAACGCAACTACTATAAAAACAGTAAAAAAAATTGGTTTGGAGTCTATTTTGATTTTTTCACCTGAATTTATAATGGTAATCAGATAACCAGCAATTAAGGGACCGCATGCACCAAATAAAATCATGGCAAATCCTATATCTTTTGGCAGAGATACGATGACCGGTAAAAACCAAAAGGCAAATGTGATACCAAAGGTCAGGGCAATAAAGCTCAATATTGGTTTAGTCTTTAATAGTGCTTGCATTTGTGTTTTTTTAGTTAGTTTTTCAGCTTGCAGCTAACGGCTCGGGTATGATTACGTTGCGAGTGGCAGCGTGGCGGAGCGCCACTCCGGTCTGCTTTGGTTTTCTAACCGGTAGCGGAGCGCGATGCTTGCCGCAAGTATTCATGCCATGATTTTAGTTTAAATGTAGGAAATAATCTCCAACTGAGTAGGTGAGAAGCAATGAATTATAGGCATTGTTAGCACACGTTTTTTATTCACTCTCAATTTCCATTTTTGGTGGCGGTGGCGGAGGAGGAATCTGTCTAAAGTAATCAAAGAAAATTCTTAATTCGATAGTGTCGTTTATTTCTTCTTTTATTTCATCAAACGTTCTTGTTAACTTTGTCAAGACCTCTTTAATTTCTTTACCGGTTCTATTGGTGTCAAGTGTAACTTCAACGAGTGCTTTTTTTGGTGATTGAGAATAGTAAGGAATTTTTCCTTTGTTTAAATAGTGCCTTTTTAAAATTCTTTTTAGTTCGTTTATTGGATAACCATCATCAATTAAAATAGAATCAGATTTTATTTGTAGAACATTCCTAAATCGTATATATCCACCACTGTAAATGTATGGTGTTATCCGTTTTTTAATCTGTTGGTCGTCAAATTCGACAATCAAGCTAGTCTTTCTATAGTATGTTCCAACTTTATTGGTTAATTGTCTAAAATTTAGTTCGGTTGTATCAAGTCCGATTAATTCAAGTGTTTCATTGGATAAAGGTCTGTCAGTCGGATAATATCGGATTTCAGTTTGCTTTTTTTCCACTTTTTCTAGTTTGGTTTTCTCTTTACATGAAACCAAAACTCCAAATAGTAATATTATTAATATCGCTCTTTCCAAATGTGTGCTAACGGTTCGGTATATTGTTTGTTGCGTGGTTTTAGCACTTAATTTAGCAAATAAAAACTGAATAGAAAGTCCGCGAGGACTTTCGTAAGTAGGCTAGAACTAGCAATAAATTATATACGGTGTTGGCAACTGGCT
>CAZGDG010000030.1:27386-30473 GCA_964524415.1 uncultured Flavobacteriaceae bacterium | reverse complement strand
ATCTGTGATGACATCATGATGCGGTACGCCAGTGTACCAAATATGCGTCACTCCTAAATCTTTGATTTCGGCTAATGCTTTATCTGTAAAGTCGTTGAATTTACCAACGCCATTTTCTTCAAGTGTTCCCCAAGGTTTGTTGTTGGTATTTGTATTTCCGAATAGACGTGTAAAGACTTGATATACGACTTCTTTCTTTTTCATGTTCTGTTGCACTGAATTAACTTTTAATTCATTATTGATTGACGCTTTTTTGTTCTCATTTTTACAACTCAAAACAATAGTTGTAGCTAAAATTAGGGTAGTTAAATATCTTAAACGCATATTATTTGCCAAGTTTTATTTGTACTTCTTTTTCTTCTGAGGTATCCCAAGTTATTTGAAATGAGAGTATTTTATGCTCTTTATCGTAGGTGGCTTCAATGAGTTCCTTATCTGACTTGATACGCTTGGGTTCTTTTTCCATATTGTGAACTATGACATCGAAAGTCTTGGTTTTACGTAAATAATTGCTTCCTGTCTCCGCTTCAAAATCAATTTCCAACCAATTCCCTTCAACTTCGGCTTCAAACTCTATGATTTGGAATGCTTCCTTTTCTATAGGTGCTGTTGTCTTACCGTCATCAAAATAAAATTCCCGCTCAGACTCAGTTATACTCTCATCAAAATAATAATGTAATTCCAAATAAGTGTCGTCGTATTTCTCGGTATTTGGCATAGGTTTGGCAAAGGGAATAAAAGCTCCCGCTCGAACGTAAGTAGGGATAAAAGCTTCGTCCAAGGCGACCGCTATGGTTTGTCCGCCTTCAATAATCTCATCTGATTTAATATTAAACCATTTAGACCCTTTTGGGAAGTAGACGTCCTGATCTTTTTTACCTGCTTCTAGAACTGGTGACACTAAAATATCGTTACCCCAGAGATAGGTTTTGGAATAGGTATATAGCGCTTCATTATCTGGCTCTTCAAAAAACAAAGGACGCATTAAGGGTAACCCTTTAGTATGATTTTCGTAAACCAAATTATAATTATAAGGTAAGAGTAGGTAGCGCATCATTATAGCAGCACTCGCTAATTTTTTGGCTTTTTGACTTCTAAATACGGGTTCACTGGGCACATCCTCTTGAGCGTGAGGTCTAAATATTGGATTGAACACACCATATTGTAACCAGCGCACATAAAGCTCGTCATCTAAGTTGGCCCCTGCAAATCCGCCTAAGTCACTGTGCATGTAGGCTAAACCTTGCATGCCCATTTGCAGTGCAATTTCTGGTTGCGATTGTAAACCTCCCCAAGTACGGTTAACATCGCCAGACCAAGGAAGCATGCCATACCGTTGGGAACCTGAATAGCCAGCTCGCATTAAAATGAAAGGTCTTACTCCTGGAAAATCGCGTTGAAAGCCTTCATACACCAATCTCGCCCAATCGTGTCCATAGATATTGTGTACTTCTGATGCCGAACCTGTATGATGCTGCACCCAATGCGGATGAACTTCTGGCTCGCCTAAATCACCCCAAACACCAGCCACCCCTTTATGGGCTAATTCTTTATAAATGTTCCAAAACCATTGTTCGCCTTCGGGTTTATAAATATCTATGAGTCCTGTGTTTCCAAAGTAAAAATCGTATCGTGCTGGTTGTCCCACCGAGTCCTTAGCTAAAACATTACTGGCAACAGCGTCATCCCACTTTTTAGACGTGGTTAAAACAAAGGGTTCTGTAATGGGAATGGTTTTAACTCCCTTATCATTAAGTCGTTTTACCATACCCTCAAAATCCGGAAAGGAATCGCGGAACACTTCAAGGTTGCCCATAGTCCCTTTTACCTCTTTTCCAAACCAATATAAATCGAGTATTATCGCATCTACAGGAATTTGTTCCTCTTCAAACTTAGCAATAGTTTGCTCTACCTCCTTTTGTGAGTGGTAGCCAAAGCGACTGGAAAAATTACCAAGTGCCCAACGTGGTAACATTGGTTGCTTTCCGGTTAAATCGGTGTAATTATCAAGCATATCATACCACGTATCTCCTACAATAATTTGGTAAGTTTTACGACCTGAAATGGTCTCGTAAGTTAAGGTATTATCGCCTTTACTGTCTAAGTCCAGGTATCCGATTGGTGCATTATCAAAATGAATCATATAATGCTTTGAAGACAGCACAATTGGCATGGTGTAGTTCATTAATTTGGAATCGGTTTCGTAACCGTAATGCGCACGGTTGAACAATGGCAAACGATGTCCTCTTCGATTCATACCCAAAGCTCTGGCTCCTCCTCCATAAAGGACTTCATCTTTAGATAAGTTAAATTCTATTTTTTCTGTGGAATCGGCAATGATGTTGCCTTCTACCATTTCCATGGGTTCGTGCTTGCTTTTATAATAGCCGCGTTTTTCTGAAATAATAGGTTCTCCCTTGTGTTTATAAACAATTTTGAAAGGCTGTTTTGTGATAGTTACGGAAATATTCTTACCACTGTAAATGATATCATCACCAAAATAACCATAGCTTACAGGTTGCTTTTTAGGGTCTAATATAACAGCGTGAGAATCCTTATTTTCATCCTCACCACTAGGAATAAAAGTGGTTTCCAGTATATCATCTGAATACACCTGAAAAACGTACTTGCCATCATTGGTGGATACCGTTAACGTACCATTTTCTTCACTGTGCGATTGGTAGATACGACTTGAATTCTGTGCAGTTACTGACACTGCAATGAATAAAATAGATAGGTATAGAATGATGTGTTTCATAATAATTTAATAAGGTCCTAAAACAACGCTTCGACTGCAATCAGTGTGACATTTCAGGATGACAAGTAATGGATTTAGCTACCCAACATAAACACCAAAGGCTGGTCTAAACGCTCGTTCCAAGAATTCTCAGAATGTTCTGTACCTTCAAAAAATAAATTTTTCGAATCTTTATCTGTATAACCTTTAGTTTGTAATAACTCATCTACTCTCGGACCATATTGTGGATAATAGGCATCCAAGGTTTGGTCACCATAATCGAAATACAGTTTATGGGTACCTGCATTGGGTAAATTGGTTTCCATATACTTAAAAATAGCATTGGGCAA
>CAZGDG010000030.1:24783-27286 GCA_964524415.1 uncultured Flavobacteriaceae bacterium | reverse complement strand
GGGTACCTGCATTGGGTAAATTGGTTTCCATATACTTAAAAATAGCATTGGGCAACAGTTGATTTTCACTTGGTACGGCACCAGGCCAATGTGTAGACAAGCAAGCTGCACCTCCAAAGACGTTTGGATATTCGCTCAAGGCATACATAGACATGAGACCTCCCATACTAGAACCCATAACAAACGTGTGAGATGCATCGGTGTGGGTAGAAAAGCTTTTATCTATTTCTGGTTTTAATTCCTCCACCATAAACCGTAAATAATTATCGCCATTTAATGTATAATCAGCTCGGTTAGAAATGTCCTTAACCGTTTTTAGTTCTTCTTCAGACAGAAAACCCATAGCCTTTTCTGGAAATAAATCCTCCCAGCGCCGTTCTGGAATATTATGAACCGCCACCACAATAAAATCTTTGGTTTTGTTGGTGCTCATAAGCTGAGAAGCCCATTCGTCTACTTTCCATTCTTGTTTATTCCAAGTCGTGGTGCTATCAAAAAGCATTTGACCGTCGTGCATATACAGAACATCATAGGTCCTGTCTCCCGAATAGTTATCAGGAAGCCACACATCTACGGGTCTTGGAACAATAAATTTTGAAGGATATGTTTCAACACGCAGTAAGGTCCCAGAAGCTATTTTCGCGGTATCAACCTTCTGAAATAACAGCTCAGACGCGACATCCTTAGTTGTTGGCTTTTCACCTTCACTTTCCTTTTGTTTACATGAGGTGAACACCACTAAATAACAGATAATCATCCAAAACGTTCTCATGTCATTACAGTTTTGTGGTAAATAAGTAACTCCCTTTTTTGTCTAAGGTCAAATTTTCTGACCAGGTCACCGTTTCGCCAGTGAAGACATTTTTTAAGGTCTTTCCTTCTAGTCCAAGTTCCTTAAAGCGGTCTAGTTCTAAATCAAAGGGCTCTTCGTTTTTATTCAGAATATGGACAACGGTTTCATTCGCATTATATCTGGCCAAAAGATACGTGTTGTCTTCTGGTGCGAAATGCATGGTTTTCCCAGAGTGGATGGCTTCTGAAGATTTTCTGAAATTGAGCAAGGTGGCGATAAACTCTTGCATCTCCTTTTTTGACGCTTCTAAATTTTCGCCCGTAAAGGCATTTACAGCATCTCCCTCCCAACCACCAGGAAAATCAGTTCTAATCAAACCATGGTCTCCAGGTTTTTCAAAATCATTCATTAAAATTTCAGTCCCATAATACATCTGAAAAATCCGTGGTATCGTAGCTAAATAGCTCAGTGCCATTTTGGTATTTTTAAGGTCTCCCTCTAACTGTGTAAAGATGCGACTCATATCGTGGTTATCTGGGAATGCCATGATGCTTTGGGGATTTGCATAACTAAAATCATTGGCTAGCGCCACATAGATTTCCTTTAATCCTGTACCCCAAGTTTCTGGATTTTTTAGCCCAGAGACCAATTGTTCCTGCATGGCAAAATCCATCGTAGAAGGTAAATTAGACTTGTACCCATCGTGATTGTCATGACCTTCTTGCCAATAGGCTATTAACAGCGGATTGGTAGACCATTCCTCTCCCACAATATTAAAATTGGGATACTCATTCATTATAGCACCTGCCCAGCTGCTCATAAAATCTTTATCGGGATACGGATAGGTGTCCTGTCGAATACCACCAAGTCCAAGAGTTTCAATCCACCAAATACTGTTTTGTATAAGGTATTTGGCCATAAAAGGATTACGCTGATTTAAATCCGGCATACCAGAAACAAACCAACCATCGGACATGAGTTCCTTATCTGTATTGGAAGCATAAATATCTTGATTGGCAGTGCGTACATGATTGGATGTAATGACTTTAGAATTGTCCCACTGCGATTGATTCTGAAGATAATTGTCTTGAAAATTAACCCAGTCTTTAAAAGGTAAATCTTTCATCCACCAATGACCCAAACCACAATGGTTAGCCACTTGGTCCATAACCAATTTCATACCGCGTTTTCTTAACTCCTCTCCCAAAGTTTGGTATTCTGGTAAAGTACCAAATCTCGGATCTACTTGGTAATAATCCGTAATAGCATAACCATGATAGGAACTACTTGGCATGTCATTAGTTAATAGTGGACAAGGCCAAACCGTGGTAAACCCTAAATCCTTTATATAGTCTAAATGGTTTGTTATCCCTTCTATATCACCTCCATGTCGGGCATAATTATCAGACCTGTCGATTCCCGTTTCATTCATGTAGTCATACGAATCGTTAGATGGGTTAGCATTGGCAAAACGGTCTGGTGTGATTAAGTAAATAGCATCACTACTATTGAAACCTATATACTCATCAGCCTTCTTTTCTCTGGATTTAAGTTCGTAAGATTCTATAAACTCCGTACCGTCTTCTAAGGTAAATACGATATTAAATTCTTCTGGTTCTGCATTTTCAGCAATTTCTAAATCAAGGAATAGGTAATTTGGGCTATCTGCCTTATGGATTTGCTTAAGCTCAACTTGGTCGCTAAATATTT
>CAZGDG010000030.1:0-24683 GCA_964524415.1 uncultured Flavobacteriaceae bacterium | reverse complement strand
CCTTCTAGCTCAAAATGTGTATGACCTTGACATACATTTACCTTAAGAATTTGATGCCTGAAATTCACCTTAAATGAATACCCTTCCCATTGTTCAGGGATTTTAGGCTCAAAGGTTAACTTATCATTTTTTACTCTCATTCCACCAAATCCTTCTACGATACTCATCCACGTTCCTGCCATAGATGTAATATGCAAGCCTTCATGTACTTCATGGTTATAGTCATCCAAATCTAAGCGTGATGTTCTTAAATAGAAGGTATAAGCCTGATCCATTCTTCCAAGCTTGGCTGCTTGGATACTATGCACGCAGGGAGATAACGAGCTCTCATGGACCGTGAAGGGTTCGTAAAAATCAAAATGGCGTTCTAATTCTTCAGTGGTAAAATGGTCTTCAAAAAAATAGAAGCCTTGTAAGGTATCTGCCTGTTTGATATAAGGTGAACGAAGAATTCTGTCCCAAGACCATTTTTGGTTTATTGGTCGTTGGGATTGGTCTAAGTCTGCAACCGTAATCAATTCTTTATCTAAGAAACCATCTTGTTGTAAATACACGTTATGCTCTTCGGAATAAGGAAAGTACATCTCATCTGCCACTTTTTGCCATTCCTTAATCTCTGCTTTTGAAAGTTTGGCCTTGTGCATGATTCGCGTGTAATCCGTTGGATATTCAGATTGGATTCTTTCAATATTCTCAACAGCATAATTAATACACCACTGTGCTATGTAATTGGTATACCAGTTATTATTTACATTATTTTCATACTCATTAGGGCCTGTAACACCAAGAATGACATACTTGTTTTTTGCAGTTGAAAAGGTGGCTCGTTGGTGCCAGAAGCGAGCGATACCAATTAATACCTCTAGACCTTTTTCCGGTATATAACTATAATCACCTGTGTATCTATAATAATTATAAATTGCAAAGGCTATGGCACCGTTACGGTGAATCTCCTCGAAGGTAATTTCCCATTCATTATGACATTCTTCACCATTCATGGTAACCATAGGATAAAGGGCTGCTCCATTACTAAATCCTAATTTCTCAGCATTTTCTATGGCCTTTTGCAAATGGTTATAACGATATTCCAGAAGACTTCTTGCTACACTCTGATCTTTGGTTGCCATATAAAATGGTATACAATACGCCTCTGTGTCCCAATACGTACTACCTCCGTATTTCTCGCCAGTAAATCCTTTTGGCCCAATATTTAATCTTGCGTCAGTACCCAAATAAGTTTGGTTCAACTGAAAAATATTAAAACGGATACCCTGCTGGGCCTTAACATCTCCACTTATGGTAATATCTGCCATATCCCAAATGTTTGACCATGCCTTTTTTTGTTTTTCAAGCAGTTTCTCAAATCCTAAATCTTTGGCTTGATCCAAAACGGCATGAGCAGCGTCTACCAATTCATACTTATCGTGATTTCGATCTACGGTATAACCTCCAAACTTTTGAATTTTAAGTTCTTCGCCTTGATTTACCTTACAAGTGTAACTAAACGAAAAATAGGTCGATGATTTATCCAATTCTGGCGTCAACTCTAATGGTACGTTATTAAGAAACAAGAGCGATTCCATGAACGTACATGTGTAGAAATTGGTCTTCATGGTTTTTGCCTGAATGAAAGCTCTTTGCTCTTTGTAGGATACGCTCATAGTATCCCAAAACTTATCGTCCCAATTACTGTCTTCATTGGTAATACCACTGTCTATATAAGGCCTGTAAGTAATGGTTGCGGGAGCATTCAAAGGAGTAACTGAGTAATCAATAGCGCCTAATTCATCTAAATCCAAGCTTAGAAAACGCTTAATATTAACCTCAATCTCAATATTATTTTGCAAGGTGGCCGTAAAGCTGCGGGAAAGCCAACCTTCTTTCATGTTGAGTTCCCGTTTAAAGTCTTCAACCTTTTTACACTTAAACAAATCCAAGGCTTCATCATTGATATATACATTTATCCCTATCCAACTTGGTGCATTTAAAACTTTGGCAAAATACTCGGGATAACCATTCTTCCACCAACCAACACGGGTTTTATCAGGATAATAAACGCCAGCTATGTAACTGCCTTGAAATGTTGGTCCAGAATACTTTTCTTCAAAATTGGCTCGTTGCCCCATGGCGCCATTTCCAATGCTGAATAGACTTTCAGATGCTTTAACGCGATCTACATCGAATCCTTCCTCTATTATCGACCAGTTATTTGGTTTGATATAATCTAGATTCATAATAATTTCTGTTTCGGTATATTTAGAGATACCTTTTTAATTGTTAATTAGTTGATTTAAAAACTCCTCCGAAATTTGTGTGAAATCTTGGAAGACATAATCGGCGTGTCCTAAAACAGTCTCACTTCCGATACCGATAGATACCATTCCGGCAACGTTGGCAGCTTCAACTCCAGCTACAGAATCCTCAAAAACGATACATTTTTTGGGCTCTATCTTCAAAAGGTTGGCGGCCGTTACAAATACTTCTGGATCGGGTTTTGCTCTGGAAACATCATTGCCATCTACAATGGCATCAAAATCGGATAGTAAGTCTACCTTTTGCAAAATAGGCTTGGCATTTTTGCTTGCTGAACCCAGTGCAATAGGCTGATGCTTCTGTTTCAAATAGTCTAAAACTCTATGCACGTCTGGAAGCACTTCAGAAGCGTCCATTTTATCAATATAACCCAGATAGTCATCATTTTTTTTTGCCATGAGATCGGTAAATTCTTCTGATGACAATGACTTATTACCCCAAGTCAATATTTTCTGCAACGAACGAACTCGGCTTACACCTTTGAGCTGTTCATTTTCTTCTTTTGTAAAATCGATTCCTAAACTGTTAGCTAATTTCTTCCATGCTAAAAAATGATACTTGGCAGTATCCACTATTACACCGTCTAAGTCGAAAATAAATCCTTTTTTCATGTTATTCATCTACATTTATTACTACCGTATCATCTTCATCCTTAACCCTAACGACGAGCAAAGCGGCGATTATAAAGGAAAAACCACTTACTACTAATGCAATCATTGGTCTATTATCATAAAGGTGCTTCACCATTGGGCCGCCAATTAGGGCATTTAAAATTTGGGGTAATACGATAAAAAAGTTAAAAATCCCCATATACACACCCATCTTCTTGGCGGGAATAGAACCTGCCAAAATTGCATAAGGCATTGCGAGAATACTTGCCCAAGCAATACCTACTCCAATCATTGACAAAATGAGCCAATTCTTGTCGGGAAGCACATATAATGACATTAGTCCCAAAGCACCAATAATAAGAGAATATGAATGTGTTTTCTTTCTGCCGAAGCGTTTTGCAATCGCTGGTAAGAAAAATGCATAAACGGCCGAAACAGCGTTGTACACACCAAATAATATACCTACCCAATCACCTGCATCTTGATAGCCTTTACTATGGGTGTCACTAATATCCAATCCATAGATGTGAGAGGCTATAGCAGGCGTTGCAAAAACCCACATACCAAAAAGACCAAACCAAGAAAAAAACTGCACCCACGCAAGTTGCTTCATTGTCTCTGGCATTTTAGCAAAATCTGAAAAAATGTTCAATAAACTAGATGACTCTTCTTCTGAAACATCCTCTCCCTCGGCAGCATGAATGAGCACCATTTCCTCTGGGGAGTACTCTTTTGTGGTCATTACAGTTACCAGTATACTACCAATTAAAACCGCAGCACCAATAAAAAATGATAATAATAAGTTTAAGGGCACCTCTCCGACATTTGCCTGGTTTGTTACACCAAACCAATTTGCCAAGACATAAGGTAACCAAGAACCGATTACGGCACCAACGCCTATTAAGACGGTCTGAACGCTAAATCCCAAAGTTCTTTGGTCTGATGGTAATACGTCGGCTACTAAGGCTCGGAAAGGTTCCATGGCTACATTAAAAGATGCATCCATAATCATTAGCATCCCAGCTCCCACCCACAAGGCAGGCATATAGGCTGTGAACATATCTGAGTTGGGCATAAGTATTAACCCGAGAGATGCCATGATAGCGCCTACCAAAAAGTAAGGACGGCGGCGTCCGAGTCTTGTCCAAGTCCTATCGCTGTAATGACCAATTATGGGCTGAACAATTAGACCTGTTAAAGGCGCTACAATCCAGAACCATGACAATTCATGGACATCAGCTCCAAAAATTTGTAATATTCTACTGGCGTTGGCATTTTGTAGGGCAAAGCCCATTTGAACTCCCAGGAAACCAAAACTTAAGTTCCAGATTTCCCAAAAGCTTAATCTACGCTTTTGCATAAATAGTATAGTTTAATTAATACTATTCTGATAAGCAAAGCTCATCAAAACTTACCTGAAGAAGTGAAAATATAAGTTTTGATTCGGGTTTAAAGATAGGTAATGATTTTAAATTGGCAATGTTAAATTTCTATTTAGTAGATTCCCGCTCTATTAAATCTGTTTCAATAACCACCGTTGAGTAGTCGTCTTCATCATTCTCACTGTAATCGGATTCTAACCTGTCTATCAATAAATTAGCCGCTTTTTCTCCCATAATTTGCGCATGCTGGCTTACTGTTGTTAAACTTGGTGTAGCGTGTTTTGATAAGACACCATCCGTGAATCCAATGACCTGAACATCATCGGGCACACTATAACCTAGATTTCTTGCAACTTTCATGGCAGACAAAGCATACAGTTCATTTACGGCAAAAACACCGTCGATAACCTTGTTAGTTTTAAACAATTGTTCTATTTCTTTCTCTAAAGCCTCAAGATGCACTTCATAATCCAGCTTATCATCTAACTTTAAGATGAGTTCTGACTTTAACTCATGCCCAGCGTCCCTGAGTGCTTCCATGTAGCCTTGTGTTCTCAATTTACCAACGCTTACGTAGTCTTTGGTAGTGATAAGAGCAACAGACTTACAACCATTTGCCAGAAGCTTTTCTACAGCTGACTTTGCACCACCAAAGTCATTGACAATGACCTTGTCACATTTAATATCGGATACAACGCGATCAAACATCACTATAGGCATGCCTTGGCTCATAGTTTCATTAAAATGATGGTAATCCTGTAATTGCTGTGTTTCTTTAGAGATGGATAAAATAAAACCGTCAATACTGCCATTGGCCAGCATTTCCATATTTATAACTTCCTTAGAAAAAGACTCGTTAGACAAACCAATGATGACATTATAGCCTCTTTTATTAGCTACCAACTCTACCCCTCTAATGACCTTTGAGAAAAAATGATGTACAATTTCAGGTATTATGATACCAATAGTGTTTGTCTTTCTATTTTTTAAACTTAGCGCGATATTATTAGGCCTGTAATTATAAAGTTTTGCAAAAGCCTGAACTTTTTGTTTGGTGTCAGCACTAATTTCAGGGCTGTTTCTCAATGCCTTTGAAACTGTCGATATGGAAACATCCAGTTCTTTGGCAATTTGCTTGAGGGTAATTTTTCTCTTCATTTTGAGGTATATCTAGTTACAATAATAGTGCGTTAAATCGAAAATATTAGCATGGAGTATTTATCACTTCACTAGTTTTAACTATTAAAAATTGTGAAATTCTTAATTTTTCTATATTTTTCTGATGATGTTAATTTTTGTTAAAAAGTTTTTAACACGAAAACGTTTTCGTGACAAATGTCAGGTTTTTTAACGTTTCGATGATGCTAAATTTACATATTTTTAACCCAAGAAGTGAAAATATAAACAATTAACTAAGCAATTAATTTTAAAAACTTTGTATGAAAACATTCTTAAATGCTTTACTATTCTGTTGTATTCTAGTGCCAGCCACGCTGTTTGCACAAACGACTGTAACTGGAACGGTAACAGATAAAGCAAACGCCATGCCTTTACCTGGCGTAAACGTTGTTATAAAAGGCACCGCAAGAGGAACATCAACCGATTTCGATGGAAACTTTTCTCTTGAGGTAAATGAGGGTGAAGTTGTAGTGATTTCTTATCTTGGCTACACCACGCAAGAAATTACTTATACCGGGCAAGCACGACTTGATATTGCACTTGAAGAGGATGCAGCCCAATTAGACGAGGTAGTACTTATCGGTTATGGTACTACAACTGTAAAAGATGCTACGGGTTCAGTGGAATCAGTAACATCTAAAGATTTTACACGTGGTAATATTGTAACCCCAGAAAACTTACTCGCTGGTCGAGTTGCGGGTGTTAACATTACAACCGATGGTGGCCGTCCAGGTGGTACAGGTACCATCCGTATTCGTGGTGGTTCTTCCATTAACGCATCTAACGACCCATTAATAGTTATCGACGGTTTACCAATTACCAATGATGGTGTTGGTGGTTCGCGTGGTATTTTAAGTACCATCAACCCTAACGATATTGAATCATTCTCTATCTTAAAGGATGCTTCCGCTACCGCTATTTACGGTTCTCGTGCGGCAAACGGTGTTATAATCATTGTCACCAAAAAAGGACGCGACACGTTTAGTGCAGATCTAGATACGCAATTTACCTTTGGTGAAATTGACAATACTATAGATGTTCTTTCTGCAGACCAATTTAGAGAATTGGTAACCTCACAACCCATTAACGGTACTACCTTAAATACAAGTTTACTCGGTAATGCAAGTACAGATTGGCAGGATGAAATTTTAAGAAGTACAACTTCTGCTATTCATAACATTACCTTAAGAGGGTCGCTTTTTGATGCGATACCAACTCGTTTTTCTTTCGGTACTACTAGACAAGAAGGTGCAATACTTACATCTTTGAACGAAAGACGTAACTTATCTTTAGCATTAAACCCTACAATGTTTGATGACCATTTGAAAATTAACGTTAATGCTAACATGGCATTTGAAGATAACCGCTTTGCGGATGTTGGCCAACTTGGTGGCGCACTGCGTTACGACCCTACACAACCTGTTAGAGACGGAAACCCGGATTTTGGAGGTTTCTACCAGCATGTTGATGCTAATGGTTTAATTCAAAATGGTACGACCAACCCTGTATTCAACTTGGTTAATCGAAGTGACATTGGTGATGTAAATAGGGTTTTTGGTAACATCAACCTTGATTACAAATTCCATTTCTTACCAGAATTGAGAGCGGTTCTAAACTTAGGTTACGACCGTTCTGAGTCCGTGACAAGAATTAATTCAAGATTTGCGACACAAGATAACGTGACTCGCGAGAGTTCTGAAAGTCAACAAGAGCGTGTTAACGAATCTTTAGACGGCTTCTTAACTTACACCAAGGATTATGAAAACTTTGGTTTTGATGTTACAGGTGGTTATTCTTACCAACGCTTTACCAACGAAGGTTCGTTTACCGGAAACATTTTTGACCCACAGGCCGTTGGTGACACATTTGCAGATCCAGATATCGTATTAATAGGATTTTTTGGTAGAGCAAACCTAAACTTCTTAGATAAATATCGCTTAACCTTGAACTATAGACGTGATGGAACGTCTCGTTTTAGCGAAGAGAACCAATGGGGTGATTTCTGGTCTGTGGCCGGAGCCTGGCAAATCAGTGATGAGGATTTTCTTAAAGATTCCAACACCATTTCTAACTTAAAACTAAGAGCTAGTTACGGTCTAACAGGTCAGCAAGATATTCCTGCAAGAGATATATTCTTAAGCAGACTACGTAGAGGACGTCCAGATTCTCAATTCCAATTTGGTAATTCCATTGTACCTACCTTAATTCCATCCGCATTAAACCCAGATTTAAAATGGGAGGAAACAGCAACTCTAGAATTTGGTTTAGACTATGGTTTATTTAATAATCGTATCAACGGTACTATAGGTGTGTTCTTAAGAACCACGGACGATTTGTTATTTGATGCTCCTGTAGCAGACGGTGCTAACTTTACAAATAATATTGTTCAGAATATTGGAACATTGGAAACTAGAGGTTTAGAATTTAGTATTGATGGTAGTGTTATCAATAATGAAAACATGAACTGGAACCTAAACTTTAACGCTACTTTCCTAGACCGTGAGATTACTGAATTGGCATTTGGCCAAGATGTGACAACTGGAGGAATTGCTGGTGGTACAGGTAACTTCATTCAATTACAAAGAGAAGGAGAGGCACCTAACTCATTCTACGTTTTCAAACAATTATATGACCCAAGCGGTAACCCAATTGAAGGTGCCTATGCCGATTTAAATGGCGATAACGTTATCAATGATGAAGACAGATATATTAAGGAGAATCCAGGACCGAATGCGCTTCTTGGTTTCCAATCAAACTTTAATTATAAGAATTTTGACTTCTCATTTAACTTAAGAGCTAGTTTAGGAGGATATGTTTACAACAACATAAATTCTTCTAGAGCTCAATATGAGTTACTTCAAGACAACGCCGTTTTAGGAAATATTCCAACGTCTGTTTTTGAAACCAATTTCCAAAGAACAGCAGATGTTATCATTTCTGATTTATATGTAGAGAACGCATCATTCCTTAGAATGGATAACATTACATTGGGATATACCTTTAGTGATATATCTCAATACCTTAAAAGCTTAAGAATTTGGGCAGGTGTACAAAACGCCTTCATTATAACAGATTACAGTGGTTTAGACCCTGAAGTAGGAGAAAATGGTATCGATAATGCTATTTTCCCAAGAACAAGAAACTTTTTAGTAGGAGCTAACTTTAAATTTTAAAAAACTATGAAAAGAAGATTAAAACAATTACAGAAAGTTGGTGTCTTATTATTTGTTGTGGTGTTTATGGTCTCATGTACTGATGATTTAAACATTATACCAAATGATGAAGATACCTTGCTAGCAGACGAAGCCTTCGCAGATGAAGGTGCCTATGAACAATTGCTAGCTGGAGTTTATGCTAATCTAGCATTAACAGGAACCGATGGTGCTGGTAGTTCCAATATCCAAGGACTAGATGCTGGTACCAGTCAATTTGGACGGGTCTTGCTTTATTTGCAAACCTTATCAGCAGACCAAATGATTTGGTCTTATGAGAATGACCCAGGAACAAGAGAAATCCAAAGAAATATTTGGACGGCTCAAAATCCGGTTATACTTGGAATGTATAGTAGAACGCATGCTACAATCGCTTTTGCCAACAACTTTTTGCGCGAAACAACAGAAGAGAAATTAAACAGTAGAAATGTCTCTGATGGTGTAAGAGCGCAGATTGTAAATTATAGAGCGGAAGCGCGTTTATTAAGAGCAATGTCTTACTATTACATGATGGACCTTTTTGGCAAAGCTAACTTTACCACTGAAGCGACAGCAATCAACTCAGTACCTCCAGTTATAGAAAGAGCTGAGTTATTTGAATTTATAGAAAGTGAGTTATTGGCTATTGAGGACGACCTTATCGATGCTAACCAAAATGAATACGGTAGAGTGGATAAAGGTGTGGCTTGGATGATTTTAGCAAAAATTTATCTAAATGCAGAGGTTTATATTGGAGAGAACAGATATGCAGACTGTATAACATACTGCGAAAATATCTTGAATTCCAACTATTCTCTTGCAACCTCCTATTTACATAACTTCTTAGCAGATAATAACACTAACTCTGCAGTTAATGAAATTATCTTCCCTATCGTTTCAGATGGAAATTCTACTCAGAATTTCGGACCAACAACTGTTATGATTAACGGTTCTGTTGGCAGCTTAGAAGTGAACGGACAAGAAGTAGGTGTCACTCCAGGTGGCTGGGGAGGCGCATTACGTGTTCGTAAGGAATTTGCAGAATTATTTGAAGGTGGTTTATTCTCAACTGATGAAAGAAACACGCTAATAACCAATAATAGACCAATAGATATAACTGATATTTCTGATAGAGACTCAGGTTATATTATTCAAAAGTATTCAAATGCCACATCTACAGGAGGATTTGGGGTTGACCTCACCTTCGTAGATACAGACTTCCCTCTATATAGACTAGCAGATGTGTACTTAATGTATGCTGAGGCACACCTTAGAGGTGGTGGTGGATCATTGGCCACAGCGGTAGATTTAGTTAATCAACTAAGGACCCGTGCCAACAACCCCAACCTTATTAATGCTGGTGACTTAACTTTAGATTTTATCATTGATGAAAGATCTAGGGAATTACACTGGGAGGCACACAGAAGACAAGACTTAATTCGTTTTGGTCTATATACTGGTGGAAATTATAACTGGGCATGGAAAGGTAATGGAAGTAATGGAATTTCAATACCATCTCATTTTGACCTCTATCCTATTCCTAATTTAAGTTTATCATCTAACCCTAATTTAACTCAAAATCCAGGGTACTAATTAAAATTGAAATGAAAATGACACGTAAAATATCAATTCTTTTATCGTCCTTCTTTGCCTTGTTTCTTTTCATGGCATGCGAGGATGATTCGGACCAATTTACCGTGAGCGAAGCGCAACCGGTAAGTTTATCAGAACTCAGTATCTCAATGATTGAGTTGGATGCTGTAAATACAGGTAATCCAGCAGTAACTTTCAATTGGACTGTCGCCGATTATGGACAGCCAGCATCTGAAAGGTATGCTTTGGAAATATCAGCAGATGAAGCATTCACTGACCCAGTAATTCCTGGTACTGTAAGCGGTAATAACACCCTTACCTTATCTGTAGGAGAGCTTAATTCTGCTGCAGGTAATGCTGGCCTTCCACCATTTGAGTGGAATACACTTTATGCCAGAATTGTATCTAGCTTAGGTACTCAAAATAGTGTTGAGGTAGCATCGAATGTGATTACATTCCAAGTATATCCATACTTCAATTATCCATTTAAGGATTATTATTTGGTTGGTAACGCAACAGCTGCAGATTGGAACAACAACAATAATAATCCTGCACTATTTAGATCTGCAGACAACCCTAATCTATACACCTACACAGGCTTCTTTAACAGCGGTCAGTTTAAGGTATTGGAAGTAAAAGGACTTTGGCAGCCACAATGGGGAACCAATGATGGAACAACAATAGATGTAAATCCTGGTGACACTGCAGATCCAGGGACCTTCCCTAATAACAATAGTGATATTGGTGTAAGCGGTTTCTATACGTTTACTATTAATTTTGGAAGTAATGATTTTGATTTTGTACCATTTGACGCCAGTGGTGCCACAGACTATACCTCCATTGAGGTACAAGGTTCTGCTGTAAGTGCTCCTGTTGCATTGACCAGATTAAGTACTAATGATAGCCATATCTGGTATGCCAATGGTGTTACTTTGGGAACGGGAGACTTGGCTTTCTCTACAAATTTAGGCTCTACGTGGGGTGGTGATACTTCCTTCTCTGGCACAGCAACTGATGGAGGAGCAAATATCCCAGTTATCGTAGGAGATGAATACGATATTTGGTTTAATGACCTTACTGGAGATTATATCATGATTCCATTAAACTTATAAAATAAATTCTATGAAAATGTATAATAAAATCAATCGACTGTTAATAGTCTTTGCCCTTTTATTCTTCACTTGTGAGAATGAAGAGACATTGATTATTACACAACCAGATGCAGCTTTTGAGTTGCAAGAGCCTGGAATATCAAGCATAAACCTAAACTTCGGTTTACCAACTAATCCGGCGCTTACCCTTACTTGGAATGACGACGTTACAGGAAGTTCGAGCTACGATGTTGAAATGGCTTTGACAGACGCTTTTGACGCCCCTGTTCTGTTAGGAAACGCAACAGGAAGTTCGTTTTCTATTAATGTAATGGACTTTAATATGGCCATTAACAGTGCTGGTCCTGAAAATTTTACAGACCAACCTGTTTATTTAAGAGTAAAAGCAGGCTCTGCTGTAAGTAACACAGTATTAGTTTTAGTGGATGCCTATCCAATAGACCCTGCTATGATAACGAGCCCTTCACAAGATGATGCCTTTGTTTTGGATATAGCTTCACAAGACTTGGTACTTTTCAGTTTTACTTGGGAAGATGCCGCCTTGACAACAGCAGATAATGTTGATTATACTGTTGAAGCAGCTTTAGCTGGGACAGATTTTGCAACAACTATCCCAGTGGGTGCAGTTTCCAATGCCAACTCACTCGATGTAACACACAGTGATTTAAATGGTGTAGCTCTTGGTCTTGGAATAGCTCCTGAGACCGCAGCTGATATCGACTTAAGAATTGTTTCTGTAACCACTAATTCTAGCGGTAATTCGTATGAAAGAGTATCTGACCCAATTACAATAAATGTAACGCCTTACAATGTAGCCTTCCCATATATTTATTTAGTTGGTGCTAGTACAGCGGCAGGGTGGTCTAATAACAATATTAATCCTGCGGTTTTCAGAAGTCAAACAACACCAAACTCATATGAGTTTATAGGATATTTTGAACCAGGCGGATTTAAGATTCTTGAAAACGTTGGTTCTTGGCAACCACAATGGGGAACTAACGATGGTTCTACCTTAGGCGTTAATCCAGGAGATGGTTCTGACCCAGGAATATTTGATGTACCATCAGCAGGATATTACACCATGTCTATACCCTCTTTAACAGAAGGTGCATCATATACAATTACAGCTTATGATGCCTCAGCTGCACCAACATACAACAGTATTGGTCTAATAGGTCAGGCTATTGGTGGATGGGGAGATAACGATGAGATTGAGCTTATACAGAGAGACCCTGTTAATAATCCACATCTTTGGTATGCTTCAGATGTTGCCTTTACTAACGGAGAAGAATTCTTGATTAGGCCTAATGACGATTGGAATAATGGTGTATGGAGATATACTGGTTCAGATGAACTTTTTGGCCAAGCTAACTTAGCGGGAAGCGGTGATAATTTCCCTTTCACTGCACCATCTGGAAATTACGATGTTTGGTTTAATGACTTAGACGGAAGCTACGTTATTATTCCTAACTAATATTATCAAATACTACAGAAAAGGCTGATGTATCTTCAGCCTTTTTTTTTAAAAAAATGAATATGAAAAAAGCTACCCTCTTAATATTTTTAATCACCTCACTACTTGGATTTGGTCAAGTTACCATAAGTCCAAATCCCTTTGAAGTGACCGATCAAATTACCATTACAGTAGACATTAACGCTGATACTGGATGTAATGGTTTAAGAAATCAAAATCCTGCAAAGGTCTATATGCACTCTGGTGCAGGAGATGACGTCAATGCCTTTGGGTTTAGTGTTGTTGGAAACTGGGGACAAGACGATGGCGTTGGAGAAATGGTTAATATTTTTGGTTCTACCTGGGCCATTACCATTACACCAGCTACATACTATAATTTAACTCCTACCCAACAAGAAAATGTTACCCAACTTGGTTTTGTTTTCAGAAATGCTAACGGAACGCAAGAAATGAAGAACAACGCAAGTTGTGATGATTTTTTTGCCCCTGTTGGTGCGTTTCAGTTAGACTTAACAAGTCCAACCGAGCCCGTTACATTTCTTAATGCTGGACAAAGTATTTCAGTGCAAGCGACAACAACCTTGCCGGCAGATTTTAACTTAAAAGCCAATGGAACTTCCATAAGTACAAGTTCCAATACACAGAACTTTAGTTTTAACCCTACGGTAAATGCTACAACCTTTTATGAGTTAGAAGCAACTGCAGGTGGTGAAACTATTGTGCGCACATTTCAAGCCGTTGTTCCTCCTACTGTAATTACACAAAGTATTCCACCAGGAGTAAGGGAAGGAATTAACTATGATCCTAACGACCCGACTAAGGCAACTGTAGCCTTAAGAGCACCTAATAAGGATTATATCTATGTGGCAGGTAGTTTTAATGGTTACGCGTTTAACGACAGTTATGTCATGCGCCGAGATACTGCTCAGAATGACCTGTATTGGTTAGAGCTCACAGGTTTAACGCCAGGACAAATAGAAACGTATCAATATTGGCTTGTAGATGAAACTCCTATTTCTGGGTCACCGAGCTTAGTTAAAACAGCCGACCCATTTTCAACCTTGGTACTTTCGCCATTTGATGATGGTGGTATTCCATCCGCTTCATATCCAAACATGCCAGCATATCCAACTGGACAAGAAAGAGAGGTTACAGTGCTACAAACAGGTCAAACACCTTACGATTGGGTGGTAGATAATTTTACGAAACCAAAGAAAGAAGACCTTGTTGTCTATGAAGTCCTGATTCGTGATTTTGATGCCGACAGGAATTATCAAGATCTTATCGACCGCATTGACTATTTTAAAAATTTGAATGTCAACGCGATTCAACTGATGCCTATTATGGAATACGATGGCAATGAATCTTGGGGCTATAATACAGGTTTCCATATGGCCTTAGATAAATATTATGGTACATCAGATAAATTCAAGGAATTTGTTGATTTATGCCACCAAAATGGCATTGCTGTAATTTTAGACATTGCCTTAAATCATGCTACAGGTAGAAATCCACTTGTAAGAATGTGGATGAATGATCCCGACAATGATGGCTGGGGAGGACCTTCTGGTGAGAATCCATATTTTAACACGGTTCCTAGACACGACTATAATGTATTTAATGACTTCAATCATCAGAGTTCATTAACCCAAGAATACACAAGAAGAGTTGTAGAGCACTGGATTACCGAGTACAAAATTGACGGTTTCCGCTGGGATTTAACAAAAGGATTCACTCAGAATTGTGGACCTGGGTCACCTGCTGGCTGTACCGATCAGTTTCAACCAGACCGTGTTCAACTCCTAAAAGAATATGCTGACTATTCGTGGTCTTTAGACGATACGCATTATGTTATTTTTGAACATCTCGGTGGTGATAACGAAGAGCGGGAATGGGCAGACTATAGAATAGGAGAAGACAAGGGTATTATGCTCTGGGGAAAAATGACCTCGGAATATACAGACCTTGTACAAGGTTTTCCTAATAATATTAATAGAGCTACACATCAAAGTAGAGGCTTTAATGCTCCTAGACTTATGATGTATCCAGAGAGCCATGATGAGGAACGTGTTATGTATGAAACAGTAGAGTTTGGTAATAATTCAAACCCTGCTCATAATCCACGTAACTTAAGTGTGGCGCTAACACGTATGGCGTCTATGGGAGCTGTAAGCTTAACGCTGCCTGGGCCTAAAATGATTTGGCATTTTGCAGAATTAGGTATGGATGACTCTATTTTTACCTGTTCTGATGGTGTTACTGTAAACAATCCTGATTGTAAATTAGACACCAAACCTCAGCCTCAATGGGCCGAAAATTGGCTTGGAGACGCAGATCGTGGAGCACTTTACGACACTTGGTCCAAATTAATCAACTTGAAGATCAACGAACCTGTTTTTGAAGGTGATTATGTTCTAGAGGGTGCAACTCAGTCTGTAAGGGTATTTATTTTTGATAATTCCCTGCCTGCTAACTCATTGAGAAATGTAGTGATATTAGCTAATTTTAGAACTATAGATCAAAACATCATTCCAGATTTTCCTTTCACTGGGACTTGGTATGATTTAATGGATAATTCACCCGTGAATATAACAAGTACGAGTAATCCAATATTAATTCCAGCAGGAGAATTTAGAATTTACGGTAATGCCGAAGCATCCGCTTTAAGTATTGATGACCAAGAATTGACAACCTTTAATCTTTATCCTAATCCAGCACAGACCTCATTCAAAATCAACTTAAATGTGTCTAATGTTGAGATATATGACATTACAGGTAAACTTGTTAAAGCATTTAATGGTGATTTTACCAGAAATGATTCTTTTGACATCTCTGATATTAATTCAGGAATGTATATCGTAAAAATTGATAATAGCAATAACCAAAGTCTGACAACCAAGTTAGTCAAACTCTAATTATTAATTATTAAGTGTTAGTTGAGCAAAAAAGAGCTTCTTGATTAGAAGCTCTTTTTTATTTCTAATAAAGGCAATTTTTATACTTATCTTAGAGGTATTTGATACCGTAAACATCTTAGATATGATAGGAAAACATTTCTCTTTTGTGTGTCTATTTAGCTTAGCACTGCATATAGTGTCATGCAATTCCTCTTCTAAAAGAACACCACCACCATTGACTAATCAAGACATCTCATTTTTTTACGGTGCGGACTTGTCCTACGTGAATGAAATGGAAGATTGCGGTGCTGTTTATAAAGACAACAATGGAGAACCAAGAGACGTCTATCAAATTTTTAAAACTGAAGGTGCCAATTTAATCCGGCTTAGGTTGTGGCATAACCCAACCTGGACCAACTACTCCAATTATACAGATGTTAAATATGCCATAGAACGCGCAAAAGCAGAGGGACTAAAAGTGCTTTTAGACTTTCACTACAGTGACACTTGGGCAGATCCAGACAAACAAGAAATTCCAGAAGCCTGGCTCGCAGATATCGATAACACAGAGAATTTAGGCATTTTACTCTATAATTATACCTATAACACCCTTGATAGTCTAGCCCAAGATAATTTACTACCAGATATCGTGCAGGTGGGCAATGAAATTAATGCAATGATCCTGCAACAAGGCGAATTGGTTTGGCCCATAGATTGGGAAAGAAATTCTCATCTTATCAATAAAGGAATCGAAGCTGTGAGAGCAATTTCAACGGAGAAAAATAAAACTATTGATGTCATGCTTCATATTGCCCAACCTGAAAATGGTCTATGGTGGTTTGAACAAGCCAGTGAAAATGGTGTTAAAGACTTTGATTGGATTGGACTATCCTACTACCCTAACTGGTCTGACTATGACCTTAACGAGGTCGAAACTCCGTTAAGAACCTTGATTAACACCTACAACAAAAGACTTATGGTTGTTGAAACGGCTTACCCCTTTACTTTGGATAATGTAGACGCTGCCAACAATATCATGGGAGAGAGTGCTTTAACAAATGGCATCCCTGCAACAGAACAGGGACAACTAGACTATCTCAATCAATTATACGCAATAATTAAAAGTGCAGGTGGAGAAGGTTTGGTTTATTGGGAGCCAGCCTGGGTTTCTACAAGTTGCTTCACATTATGGGGCCAAGGATCTCACTGGGATAATGCCACCTTATTTAAACCTGATGGCACACCAACCAAAGGGATGCAGTTTTACAATAACGCTTTTGGTGAATAAATGTATAGGATTTGAAAAACTTACTTTTTGTTACAACTTTAACCTTGTTCTTTATGACATCAATGCACGGCCAATATTTTGAGGACTATACATGGAAAAATAGACTCATCCTTATTCTTTCAAATAACCCTAATTCAGACGTTTTAAATGACCAACTCAAAATTTTAAAGTCAGATAAATTAGGCCTCACTGAACGAAAGCTAAAGATTTTTAGAATTCACCCTTATGACATTGATTCACTAGAAAAACAAGAAGATGTTATCGTAAGCGAAAGAATCTACAACCATTTCATAGATAAAAATGAAACATTTCAAATTATACTTATAGGATTAGATGGAGGCGTTAAGCTAAGGCAAAACAAAATACTCTCGCGACAGGAATTATATACATTGATTGACAGCATGCCCATGCGGCAGGCTGAAATGACTAAAAATTAATTATAGGTTGTGGTTCTCATCAATGTTTTTAAAGTAGATTTCAAAATCTGTAATTTCATGGTTAAATAAATCGATTGTTAATTATGACTGGACATTTTGAATTTATAGATTATTTCATATTTATTGGGTACGCCGTTTTAATACTTGGTGTAGGTTTGTGGGTCTCGAGAGATAAAAAGGGGCATCAAAAAAATGCTGAAGACTATTTTTTGGCAAGTAAGTCCCTTCCCTGGTGGGCCATAGGCGCCTCATTAATTGCCGCAAATATTTCTGCAGAACAGTTTATAGGAATGTCTGGGTCAGGTTTTGCACTTGGTTTAGCTATTGCATCCTATGAGTGGATGGCTGCCCTAACCTTGATTATTGTAGGTAAATACTTTCTCCCCATTTTTATTGAAAAAGGACTTTATACGATTCCAGAATTTGTTGAAAAGCGTTATTCAACCCAACTTAAAACTATCCTAGCCATATTTTGGATAGGATTGTATGTTTTCGTAAATCTGGCTTCTGTACTTTACCTAGGCGCTCTGGCACTTGAAACAATAATTGGCATCCCTTTAATTTATGGGGTCGTTGGGCTTGCTTTGTTTGCGGCTGCATATTCCCTTTACGGCGGCCTGTCTGCAGTTGCCTGGACCGATGTTATCCAAGTGGTTTTCTTAGTGTTAGGTGGCCTTGTCACCACCTTTTTAGCTTTAGACACGGTCTCTAATGGTAATGGAATGTTAGAAGGCTTTAAGACGATTTATAATACCGTCCCTGATAGATTTGCCATGATTTTAGACGAGTCCAACCCTGAATACAACAATCTTCCAGGTATAGGTGTGTTAGTAGGTGGGCTGTGGGTGGCTAACCTATATTATTGGGGATTTAATCAATATATTATTCAGCGAACGTTGGCAGCAAAATCACTTAAGGAATCTCAAAAAGGAATATTGTTCGCAGCATTTTTAAAATTAATAATTCCCTTGATTGTGGTTATTCCTGGTATAGCGGCTTATGTTATTGTTAATGACCCTGAGATGTTAAATAATCTCGGTGAGATTGGCATGCAAAACTTGCCCTCAGCGGAGCAAGCCGATAAGGCTTATCCATGGTTGCTGCAATTGCTTCCTGCAGGATTAAAAGGCCTTGCGTTTGCAGCCTTAGCTGCAGCAGTAGTATCGTCATTGGCTTCCATGTTAAATTCAACTTCTACTATTTTTACGATGGATATCTACAAAGAGTATATCAACAAAAAAGCAAATGACAAAAAAACCGTTAATGTAGGTCGCATCTCTGCTGCCATTGCCTTGATAATTGCCTCTATTATGGCGCCACTATTGGGAGGTATTGATCAGGCTTTTCAGTTCATTCAAGAATATACCGGAATTGTAAGCCCAGGTATTCTTGCTGTATTCTTTTTAGGTCTTTTCTGGAAAAAAACCACAAATAAAGCTGCTATTATTGGCGCCCTAACATCTATTCCTATTGCTCTCTATTTTAAAGTGGCTCCTAAGGGTTGGTCTTCAAGCTCAATATTTGTAAATGTTCCATGGATGGACCAAATGGGCTATACAGCTTTATTGACTATGGGTGTAATAATTATAGTAAGTTTAAGCCAGAATAATGGCAAAGATGACAAGAAAGGTATTTCGCTTAAGGGTCATTTATTTAAAACAACTCCACTTTTTAATATAGGCTCATTTGCTGTACTTCTTATTTTAGTAATGCTTTATGCCCTATTTTGGAAATAAAATCAATTCTTATTGTCAACGATAAATAAAATAATACTCTTAAATAAAACCGGAATAAAAATAGAGATATGTACTCTTGGTGCCACCATTACACAGCTATTGATTCCTAGCAAGAATGGAAAGCCTATAAATGTTGTTGCAAGTTTGGAGAATCTAGAAGATTATCAATCAGAGCACTACATTAAAGAAAGACTTCATTTTGGGAGCACTATAGGCAGATATGCTGGACGGATTTCAAAAGGTCACTTTGAAGTAGATGGTATAAAATATCCTATTTACAATAAAAATGGTGTTCATCTTCATGGTGGTGAATCTGGATTTGACAAAAAGGTTTGGGACATAGAACGGCTTTCAAAAAGCTCTGTCAAACTATCTTGCACTAGTCCTCACATGGATGAAGGTTATCCAGGAAATTTAAAAGTTTCTTTAACCTATACTATTACTGAAAGCAATGAACTGAAACTAGATTATGTAGCCGAAACGGATAGGACTACTCATGTCAATTTAACCAATCACTCATATTTTAATCTAAATGGAGAGGGTACTATCTTAAACCACAAATTACAAATACAAAGTGACGAATATCTTGAAGTCGACGATAGACTAATTCCAACTGGACAAATTCTTCAAGTGAAGAATTCAAGATACGACTACACGCATCTCAAAACAATTGACCAACCAAGCTTTATTGGTCTAGATGACACTTTTATAACCAGCAACGACCGGTTAAAAGCTATACTAAAATCTGAATCTAGCGGAATAGAAATGCACGTGTATTCCGACCAACCTGCCATGGTAGTATACACGCCACCAAAGTTTCCGAATTTTAATTTTCGGGATAACGCAAGCTATAGCACTTTTCCCACAATTTGTTTTGAAACGCAACATTTCCCAGATTCACCACATCATAAGCATTTTCCATCAACCTTATTACACCCTGGAGACATTTACAGACAAGAAACTTCATTTGCATTTAAAATAGTGTAAAACCGCCGCAAAACGTATTCACCCAATACCGACTATCTTTAAAGGATGCGCTGAAAAAAGATTTGGTCATAAAAAAAGCCTCTCAATTAGAGAAGCTCGTTTTGTCACTCTGTGCGGGCGGGGAGACTTACCGTAACTTGTGCGGCATAAACTTCTCGCCTCCCCAACTTGACCCTTGCAAAAAAAAAAGACCTAACTCTTTATTTATAAGTGTTAAGTCTTTTTATTCTGTGCGGGCGGGGAGACTCCCTTCGTCTGCGCTCAGGACAGGCTTCTCGTCTCCCAATTCCTTTTTAATATTATTTAAAACAAAAAAGCCTCTCGTTTCCAAGAAGCTCCAATCTTAAATCGTGCGGGCGGGGAGACTCGAACTCCCACACCTCGCGGCACTAGATCCTAAGTCTAGCGTGTCTACCAATTCCACCACGCCCGCAATAAGGACTGCAAATATAAACAATAGTTTGAATATTCAAACTCCTTTTATTTAAGAAAAAAGAGTCTTGGTTTTTGTATTTTTGACTAAATCGAAAAACTATACTATGACCTCCATTTCAGCTTATATTCAAAATCATAAAGACCGTTTTATTGAAGAACTGATCGATCTTCTTAAAATCCCATCAATTAGTGCAGATTCAGCCTATAAAAATGATGTTCTAAAAACGGCCGAAGCGGTTAAATCCAGTCTTACAAAAGCAGGTTGCGATAAAGTAGAAATCTGTGAAACTAAAGGCTATCCTATTGTTTATGGCGAAAAAATAATAGATAAATCCTTACCAACGGTTTTAGTTTACGGCCACTATGATGTACAACCACCAGACCCTTTAGAGTTATGGACGTCGCCACCTTTTGAACCGGTTATTAAAGCAACGAAATTACATCCTGACGGCGCCATTTTTGCCAGAGGTGCCTGTGATGATAAAGGCCAAATGTATATGCACGTGAAGGCTTTGGAATATATGACCAAGGAAAATCAATTGCCCTGTAATGTAAAATTTATGATTGAGGGTGAAGAAGAAGTAGGCAGTGAAAACTTAGCTGAGTTTGTTGCTAAAAACAAAGAAAAACTTACTAACGATATTATTCTTATTTCCGATACTGGTATGATAGCTAAGGATGTGCCTTCAATTACTACGGGACTAAGAGGTCTAAGTTATGTCGAAGTAGAGGTTACAGGACCAAATAGGGATTTACATTCAGGACTTTATGGTGGTGCCGTTGCTAACCCTATTAATGTGCTGGCTAAAATGATTGCCTCCTTACATGATGAAAATAACCATATCACCATTCCTGGATTTTACGATAAGGTTGAGGAATTATCCAAGGAAGAGCGTGCCGAAATGGCAAAAGCGCCATTTTCTTTAGAAGACTATAAGTCGGCATTAGATATTGATGCCGTTTATGGCGAAAGTGGTTACACTACAAATGAACGGAACAGTATTCGTCCTACCTTGGATGTCAACGGCATCTGGGGCGGCTATATTGGTGAAGGTGCAAAAACGGTTATTGCCAGCAAGGCTTATGCAAAAATATCCATGCGGCTTGTGCCACATCAAGACTGGAAAGAAATCACCCAACTGTTTAAAACTCATTTTGAAAGTATTGCTCCAGCAGGCGTAAAGGTAAAAGTGACGCCTCACCACGGAGGACAAGGCTATGTCACACCTATAGATACAATTGGCTACAAGGCCGCGTCTAAAGCTTACGAACAAACCTTTGGAAAAACACCAATACCGCAACGTAGCGGTGGTAGTATTCCTATTGTATCGCTTTTTGAAAAAGAACTCGGCAGCAAGACCATCCTTATGGGATTTGGGCTGGATAGCGATGCTATACATTCACCAAACGAACATTTTGGAGTGTGGAACTACCTTAAGGGTATAGAGACCATTCCATGGTTCTATAAATACTTCACAGAAATGAGTGTTTAATGCTATTGGATTCCTCGAACCACAGCTCATGGAATATTTGGTCTAAACTTAGCTTTAGACTCGTCTGCAGTTATTTTTTGCTGTATATTTTCTTGATGTTTTTTGGTGGTTTTTTCGAAACACCCTTTCGTTGGATAGGCACCAACATCTTAAACATCACCTATGAGTATGACCGTAGTGGCTTTGGTAGTGGTGATAACACTTATGCCTACGTTAGCCTATTTGTCAATGTCGTTTTGGCGCTTATCATTTTTGCGGCATGGTCCTTTTTGGACCGAAAACGTGCCAGCTATAATGCGTTTTACTACTGGTTTAAGGTCTTACTCAGGATTTTCCTCATTTTCTTTATGTTCACTTATGGCTTTGTGAAAGTTTTTCAAATTCAATTTCAAAGTCCTTCTTTAATCCGTTTGCTTCAGCCTCTTGGAGAAATGTCTCCTATGGGTCTTGCATGGACTTACATGGGCTATTCCAAAGGGTTTGGTGCATTTGCAGGTATCATGGAAATTATTGGTGGTATTCTATTGATTCCTAGGCGAACTATTGCCTTGGGTGCTTTCATCATTATCGGAGTCATGGCCCAGGTAGCCATGATGAACTTTACTTTTGATATTCCTGTGAAATTGTTCTCCATCCATTTAGTCCTTATGGCTATAGTCCTTTTTGTTTCGGATAGTAAACGGTTTTTTTATGCCTTTATAAACGATAAAAAATATGCGTTCCAAACCTCTTACCATCCCATTAAGGAAAAGGATTACCACTATATTATGTTTTGGATTAAACTGGTGGGACTCATTTTTGTCCTAAGTTTTGCCGTAATTTTTGGCTATAATACCGAAAAGAAAATGGGCCCAAACAACCCAGCAAATCTTTCCGAGTTTTATGGCATTTGGGAGACCGAACACTTTATCAAAAATGGAGATACACTACTACCTCTAATCACTAACAATGATTATTGGCGCTATTTGATTCTCGAACGCAAGAACCAGTCGACGGTAAAAACCATGACCGACAACCTAGAGCGCTACTATTTTGAAGTTGATACCCTCGAACAAAAATTAAGTATGTATAAGCCAGATGGTGATAAAGACAGTCTTAACATTTCTTATACGTACAAAACCAAAACCTTACATCTTAAAGGTATTTTGGAAGAAGATAGTATAGATGTATATTTAAGCTTAAAGAATTTAGAAGACTTTCCGCTCACTTCAAGGGGATTCAATTGGATAAACGAACGTCCCTATAACCGCTAATGCTATTCCTTTAAGATTTTAAAACTAGAAGATTTTGAACTAGTGGATACCTTGATAAAATAAATACCATCAGGCTGATTGCCTAAACTTAATTCAATCGTTTCCTTTGCAGATTTTAAGCTTGTAATGTGCCTTCCAGAGATGTCGATGACCTCTACGTTTAAGTCTGCATTTAAAACATTCTTTATAAATACCGTTGATTTGGTTGGATTTGGATATACTTCAATTTCGTTTGGCAAAAAGGCCTCAGTTGACAGTACATTGAAATTTACACAGGCACTTTGCTCCACACAGCTACCATTACTAACCTCAACAGCATAATTTCCATTAGCGCTTGGTATAAAAACACGTTGGTCGGCCCCAGGAATAGCATTATTGGTGTCACAATTGATCCATTGGTAAGAACTAGCATTTAAGTCATTTGAGCTTAAACTGTTTCCATCTATGGTAACTGTATTGTCCACATTGACCAATTGTGCTTTCGTAGCGAGATATGCACCAACGAGTTTTGTTATTTCAGTCATGTACGGGAAGTCAATATCATCTATACGGTCATCGCTTGTATGATAATCTGGCGTTTGATCATTCGTTGCCCAAGATTCGCCTACCAAAACAGCCGAATAGTTCTGAGCCCAAAAACGTGAATGATCGCTGGCCGCAGTTCCTGGGTCCACTACTATTGGATTTAAATCAAACGTGTACGTAGTTAAAAGGTTTAATAAATCATCTTTTATTGCAATAGAGTTGGCAATATCGCGTACATCAATGTCAAAATCGTTATCGCCAGGTGTTCCTGGAGCATCGCCATCATAGCCAATCATATCCATGTTTATCACAGCAAGGATGTTATCCCGTGTATTGCCATTGCTAGTATCAGCAGCTAGTTGCGCATAATAATTAGCACCTCTCAAGCCAATTTCCTCTTCATCCCAAAGGGCATAAACTATGGTTTTATCCATGCATTGTGTGCTTAATATCCTGGCAATTTCAAGCACAGCGGCCACACCAGTTGCATTATCATCCGCACAATACGTGGTTACGGAATCATAATGCGCACAAACCAAGTATATCTCATCAGGATTGGTTTGACCTAATTGAGTAGCTATAATGTTTTTTCCAGAGGTATTAAAATTTTGGACTTCGACATTGAGATTGGGAAATGCCAAGAAGCGTTCCTGAAGATAATCTGCAGCAAGGTCGTTTACATTGTAAACCCTGCTTGTTATGGCTTGACTTGTACCGTTGATTGTTGCTGGCTGTTCTCCAGAGAGTTCGGCTACAATCAATTGCCAATTTGGTTGA
>CAZGDG010000029.1:4498-31129 GCA_964524415.1 uncultured Flavobacteriaceae bacterium | reverse complement strand
CCGATTTTCTGATAAAGAAAAAAGGAAAGCCTTTCATTGGAAAGCCTTATGTTTAATAGGCTTACACTACATCCAGAGTTTTACCTCTGAACAACACAACTTCTTAAAGAAGCGGTCTGGACGGGACTCGAACCCGCGACCCCCTGCGTGACAGGCAGATATTCTAACCAACTGAACTACCAGACCGTTGCGTAATTGCGAGGGCAAATATACATTCGATTTTTAATATGGCAAATAAAAACCTTTAAAAAATAAAGCCCTCAAACAAATTTCTGGCGTTCTATCATATAGGTGGTAAGGATGTTATTGAAACCAGCCTTGATGTCGGCTTCAACATACTTTATGTGATATTGCCCACATTTTAGTTTCAAGGCCTTGAAGTATTCTGAAGCTGCTGCTTCATAGTTCTCCTTTATATTATCTGGATATAAATTAATAAACTCTCCCGTCTCAACGTCCATAAAACGTTTCGGTGCGTTATCAAACTCAAACTCTAGTTCCTTGGACTTATCCATGACGTGAAAAAGGACCACCTCATGTTTATTGTGCTTTAAATGCCTTAACGCTTCAAAGATTTTTTCATCGTCTTCTGAGGTTTGAAACATGTCCGTAAATACAAATATTAACGAACGCCTATGAATTTTTTCGGCAATTTGATGCAAATACAAATAGGTTTCGGTCTTTTGCGTCTGTGGTCTCGTTTCCACCGCTGCACTGAGTTTAGAAAGAAGCATTTGCCGATGTCGTTCGCTACCCTTTTCTGGTGCGTAAAAATCATACTTATCACTGTAGATACTGAGACCCACAGCATCACGTTGTTTTTTTAATATTTGCATTAGGGCTGCCGCTGCTAGTGCAGAAAATCCGATCTTATTAAGATTTTGTATGGAGAGTCCAGCATCTTCTGGATAATGCATGGACGTACTGTTATCCACTATAATATGACAGCGCAGATTGGTTTCTTCATCATAGCGCTTGGTATATAATCTATCCGTTTTGGCAAAAAGCTTCCAATCAATATGTTTTGTGCTTTCGCCTTGATTATAAATTTTGTGTTCTGCGAACTCTGCCGAAAAACCATGAAACGGGCTTTTATGCATCCCTGCAATAAAACCCTCCACTACCTGCTTAGCCAATAAGTCTAAGTTTTTAAAGCCTCCAGCTTTATTGAGTTCCAATTGTAAATCCATAGCATCGAAACTAAAAAAGGTTTGCCATTACAGCAAACCTTTTATCATTTCTTTTAGAGCTCATTTTTACAATAGGGCATCCAAAGCTTCTGCGTAAGCATTTTTTGGTGCCACACCAACTTGGCGTCCTACTACTTCTCCATTTTGGAAAACTAAAACCGTAGGTATGTTGCGCACACCATATTTTGCAGCAAACTCTTGGTTAGCATCTACGTCTACCTTGCCCACAATGGCCTTGCCATCATACTCGTTGCTAATTTCATCTATGATTGGCCCAACCATACGACACGGACCACACCACGCTGCCCAAAAATCTACCATAACTGGCTTATCACTCTTTAGCACAGTTTCTTCAAATGTTGCATCTGTTATTTCTAATGCCATAATATTTTAGTTTAAGATATTTGTAATTCTTTTAATTATGCAATATTAGTCAAAAAAAGTACCAAACCTTACATTTCATATATTCTATTTGGCTATTGACCTATTGTTTAGGATTATTAGTCGCTTTTATTTAATTCAATTTAAAACGCACATCATACCGTTGCAACTCCGCCAAGAGTTCTTGTGATATCTTAATTTTTTGTTTTCGGCTTGGCATGGTCAATTTCAATTTTTCATTTTTATCGTATATCACAAAATTTAAGGTATGCTTTCCTTGATGCATCTTAAATAAGCCGTGTAAATTATCAATCGTCTCCTTCTCTAAATAGTCAATATTGAATTGTACGGATAATTTTTTAGCATAAATATCCATGACATCGTGAAGTAACTGAAAATTATTGAACTGAATTCTTGGTTCTCCTTTTTTACCGGTTTGCTGATTTGTCCAACCCTCTTTTATAAACGCCCTAATGTAAACAAATGAATTCTGTACTAAAAAGTGCCTGAATTTAAGGTACTCTTCGCCAAAAATCCTGAACTCGTAACTGTCTGTATAATCCTCAACCGTAAATGCCGCCCATCCTGTACCTTTTTTACTTACGCGATGCTGAATATCTGTAACTACACCTCCAAAGGTTAGTTCTCTATTTACATACTTCTCGAGGTCTTTGAATAAACTCAACTTGGCATTACAGAAGGTTTGCATCTCAATTTTAAAGTCATCTAGTGGATGACCAGAGATGTAAATACCTACCACTTCTTTCTCACGAGCCAATTTTTCCATGGTTCCCCATTCCTCACATGGCGGCACCTGTGGCTCTGCGATTTGTACCTCGCTAGAATCGCCAAACAAACTTACCTGAGCAGAATTCTCATTTTCCTGATGTTTAGCACCATAGCGAATGGCCTTTTCTAAAAATGAAATTCCATCGCCATCGGTAGCAAAATACTGGGCGCGATGCGTTTCTTTGAAACAATCAAAACCACCGGCATTGGCTAGTCCTTCAAATGATTTCTTGTTAGCTGCTCTTAAATCTATTCGCTTGGCCAAATCAAAAATGGATTTATAATGTCCGTCTTTTTTCCGGTTGTCTACAATGGTTTTAACCGCACCATGACCAACACCTTTAATGGCGCCCATACCAAATCGTACAGCGTTATCCTTATTTACAGAAAACTTGTAATAGCTTTCATTAACATCTGGCCCTAACACAGGTAAGCGCATACGCTTACATTCTTCCATAAAAAACGTCACCTGCTTTATGTCATTCATATTATTGGACAAAACCGCGGCCATATACTCAGCAGGATAATGGGCCTTTAAATAAGCCGTTTGATAGGCAATCCAAGCATAACAAGTAGAATGCGATTTGTTAAAAGCATAGCTTGCGAAGGCTTCCCAATCTTTCCAGATTTTCTCAAGCTTATCCTTGTCCATACCCTTGGCAGCAGCTTGCTCGATAAACTTAGGCTTCATTTTATCTAGAACAGCTTTCTGTTTTTTACCCATGGCCTTGCGCAGTACATCAGCTTCACCTTTTGTAAAATCTGCTAGCTTTTGGGATAATAACATTACTTGCTCTTGATAAACCGTAATACCGTAGGTTTCCTTGAGGTATTCTTCCATTTCTGGTAGATCGTAGACTATTTCCTCTTTTCCATGTTTACGATTAATGAAGCTTGGAATATACTCCATTGGTCCAGGGCGATACAAGGCATTCATGGCAATTAAATCATCAAAAACCGTTGGTTTAAGATGTTTCATGTGTTTTTGCATGCCAGGCGATTCATATTGAAATATCCCTACCGTTTCACCACGTTGGAACAGCTCATAGGTTCTTTCATCATCCAAAGGGAAATTTTCAGGGTCTAACTCTATGCCATGTTTGGCTTTGACAATTTTAACGGTGTCTTTTATAAGAGTAAGTGTTTTAAGCCCTAAGAAATCCATTTTAAGCAGCCCAGCACTTTCCACCACGGAATTATCAAATTGGGTCACATACAAATCGGAATCCTTGGCTGTGGCAATTGGAACATATTCTGTGATATCTCCAGGCGTAATAATTACACCACAGGCGTGAATACCAGTGTTTCTTACGGAACCTTCAAGGACACGTGCTTGATTTACCGTTTCGGCCTGTAAATCTTCACCTTCTGAAATATTTAATAACTGATTGACCTTATCGAGTTCTTCTGATCTAAATTTTTGAGCCAATTCCTTTTCACTTTTTCCAAAAATCTTAGCAAGTTTGGACATATTTGGAATCAGCTTAGCGATATGGTCTGCTTCGTTCAGAGGTAAATCCAGCACTCTGGCCGTATCCCTAATTGATGATTTGGCGGCCATGGTACCATAAGTAATTATCTGTGCTACTTGATTGGCTCCATACTTCTCAATCACATATTGCATCACCTTACCGCGACCCTCATCATCAAAATCGATATCGATATCTGGCATACTTACCCGATCTGGATTCAAGAAACGCTCAAAAAGTAAATCGTATTTTATTGGATCTATATTGGTAATCCATAAACAATAGGCGACTACCGATCCCGCTGCCGAGCCGCGTCCAGGACCAACGGACACACCCATTTTTCTTGCCTCGCGAATAAAGTCTTCTACAATCAAAAAATAGCCAGGGTAGCCTGTATTTTCAATAACACCAAGCTCAAAATCCAAACGTTCCTTTATCGTTTCGGTTATTTCACCATAACGTTTTTTGGCGCCTTCATAAGTTAAGTGCTTTAGATAGGCATTCTCTCCACGTTTTCCACCATCAACATTATCCTGTATATCTTTAAATTCCTCCGGAATATCAAATTTTGGCAATAACACATCTCTGGCTAACTCAAAAGGTTCAATTTTATCGACTATCTCTTGGATTGTTATTATGGCTTCTGGAATGTCCCTGAAGAGGGCCTTCATTTCTTCAGTAGACTTAAAGTAATACTCCTGATTGGGCAGACCATAGCGATAACCACGACCACGACCTATTGGAGTTGCTTGTTTTTCGCCATCCTTTACACAGAGTAGAATATCGTGTGCATTGGCGTTTTCCTGTTCTACATAGTAAGTGTTGTTTGTGGCAACCATCTTGACATCGTGGTCCTTGGCAAATTGCACCAACACTTGATTGACACGATTTTCATCTTCCTGGTTGTGCCGCATTATTTCAATATACAGGTCGGATCCAAAGACATCCTTCCACCACATTAGTGCCTCTTCTGCCTGCTTTTCACCTATGTTCAAAACTTTACTTGGCACTTCTCCGTAAAGGTTACCGGTTAAACAAATAAGGTCTTCTTTGTAACGCTCTATGAGTGTTTTATCTATCCGAGGGACGTAGTAGAATCCTTCTGTGAAAGCTATTGACGATAACTTGGCTAAATTATGATAGCCCTTCTTATTCTTTGCCAATAACACGATTTGGTAACCGTTATCTTTTCTGGTTTTATCCTTATGGTTTTCGCATACAAAAAACTCGCAGCCTACAATTGGTTTTATGGGTTGAGCATTGTCTCCGGCCTCTTCATCTTGTGCAGCAATTTTTTTGTTATGAGCTGCCACTGCTTGAACGAAGTGAAATGCTCCCATCATATTACCATGATCCGTGAGCGCAACGGCTGGCATGTTCTCCCTTGCGGCTGCCTGCACTAAATCATTAATACTAATTGTAGATTGGAGGATTGAAAACTGCGAATGATTATGGAGGTGGGCAAATTTTGCCTCACCTAATTGTTGAACGGTTTCTTTACTAGTATGCCTAGTGGCAGTACTTGCCTGTTCTCGCTGTAGTCGTTCATTGATTTTAGCGCTTTCGCGTTTTAAATTTACATGCTTTAGCCCAATAGACTGAATCGTTTTGGGATTGGCCTGTGCAAAGCTCTCAAAGTAATCTGGTTGCACACCAAGTTCCTCCTTGGTATACTCACGTCTTCTCACAAGTTCCAAAAAGCAACGTGTAGTTGCCTCGACGTCTGCGGTGGCATTATGTGCTTCTGCAAAGGGCTCATTGAATAAAAATTCATGAAGCTCTGTCAAGGTGGGTAATTTAAACTTCCCGCCTCTACCGCCTGGAAGTTGGCACAGTGCGGCCGTATGTTCCGTACAGGTATCTAAAACAGGTAATTCCTGCAAAGGATTGGCCACATTGCCTCTAATGAACTCGGCTCCCATTATGTTCAGATCAAAGCCAACATTCTGTCCCACAACAAACTTTGTTTTGTGCAAGGCCTCATTGAATTTCTCAAGAACCTCAGCTAGCGGTACACCTTGCTCCTGTGCCAACTCAGTAGAAATACCATGAACTTTTTCGGCATCATAGGGAATGTTGAATCCTTCTGGTTGAATCAAATAATCTTGCTGATCGATACAGTTTCCCATTGCATCGTGAAGCTGCCATGCAATTTGAATAGCTCTAGGCCAGTTATCGGTATCTGTTATTGGTGCATCCCAACGTTTAGGAAGACCCGTGGTTTCTGTATCGAATATTAGGTACATAAAAGGTGTTTTGTTTGTCCAAAAGAGAACTTTAAAAATACTAAATGAAGCTATTTTATGAAGCAAAAGTTATAAACAGTTGTAAACAAAAAAACCACGCTTTCGCGTGGTTCCTAATCTTAGTTTATTCTGTAGTCTTATGACACTACTTCCTCATACATTTTCACTGAATTAATTGCTGCTTCGATGGCATTGCGCTGTTCTCGCAACAAATCCTGTAATCTAGAAGGAAAACTGGAGTCTGTCAACAATTCATTGTATTCGTCTAAACTGGCTTTTTCGCCTCTTAAAGCTTCGGTTAAAATGGTTTCCTCATTGTTAGATGAAAATGTAGCTTTCAAGGTCATCCAGTTTCTGTGCAATGCGCCTTTAATACTACCCGAATCTTCTGGCAATTCGCCATAAGTTAAAATCTCAGTTCTCAATTGTCTAGCGAATCTAGCACGTTCTTCTGCTCTTTTCTTAAAAAAGTCTTTTACATTGACATTATCGACTTCCTTCATGGCATTGATATAGCCTTTCTCAGCGTCATAATTCTTGATTAGCAATTCATTTAATTTGTCTGAAATAATTTTTTCGTACTTCATAATATCCTTTTCATTTAAATATTTCAATAATTTCTTTAGAGATGCGTATTGTTTCACATCTGCATAAACAGTATAACGTATAAAGAGGCCTATGTCAAGTATCTTAACAGTTAATTCCTTGATTTAACGGTTTTTAACAAAAAAAGCGAACTTAAAATGTTCGCTTTACAAATTGAGATTTATTTATTTAATTATAACTGGAAAGGCCTAGTCTAAATTCGCCATTTGTTATTTCAATGGTATCTGTAGCATCTTGCTCGTTATAGAGTGTACAAGTAAAAGTCCCCTCAATTTCCACACATTCTAATAGCGGATTAGGGCAGTCTTGTGGTGTAACATTAGTGATGACAAAACTTGCAGATTGGTCTTGTGTGCCAAAACTCACATAAGTGTTACCATCAACTATGCCTGTATAGTATTGTATCCCACCTCCTAGTTGAAACTCATCTGAACTGTAGTTGTAAGAACCTGTTTGAAAAATAGCATCGAAATTTTGATTTTCATCGGCACATGTTAATCCAGCTGCAGTTAAAAATTGATAAAACCATACACCCATACTTGGTTGTGATTCATCCCCAACTGGATATAAATTTGGGCCATAGGCAATATCGGTACAAGCACCTCCTCCATCAATTAATGGAGAATGGCTCATTGACCCACCATAAATATTATCTTCCTGAATAAAAAATGGAACACCGTCAATGGAGGCACTTATATATCTTCCGGCTGTACTTCCTCCTGAACAATCTCCAAGACCATCAATAGTTTGTTGCAATTCTCCTGAATCGTCACCACAAGCCTCAATAGCCTCTTCAAGAGCAACCCTGTAGGCCGTACAAACCTCTGAATAATTAGGGTCATCCGCAGGAGTATTATTAAAATTAGATTGGGCAGTACCTAAAGCCTGGCTGGCTTGCAAGCACTGATTTTCGTCTCCGATGGCTACCAATCCACCAACAAGAGGCACACGATAAAACACGCCATCAATAAAATTTACAGCGCTGAATCCATCACTTGAAAAAGCTGTGAATTTAAATTCACCCGTTATAAGCTTTGGGTCTGTGTTGTTATTAATTTCAGAAACACGGATAAAGTTATTTTCTGGGTCTAAGGGATATAATGTAAAATCTGGGTGAGGTTCATTTGCTGTTGAATACACCGTACCGTCTGCGTCTTGGAAAATTGCAACTGCAGCACTTGATGCCGAAAGTGGAAATAAGCCTGCGCCGTCCGTTGGTGTAATAAGTTGTAAGGTTTCAACACCTGTACCTCCTTCAAACAAAAATCCTCCAAAATCAATATCTGCTGCTTGATAATCGGATTTCCACGTTACGCCATCTTTATTACCTTGCATGGCTGGTGTATTAAATTCTACATCATCACTACAAGAATAGGCTATAAAAATTGTTGCTATTAAAAGAAAAATTCGTTTCATGTTTCAGTATTAAAATTCCATGGTAACCTTAAAATTACGGGCTCTTCAAAAGTAAACTAATTTTTAAAATATTCTAATGTTAACAACGTATTGAAAATTAAAAAATTATACTATCTTTGCGCCCTCATTAATAACAGAGGTCGAGAACCTCACTAATTAATTTTATATGCCAGTAAAAATTAGATTACAGAGACACGGTAAGAAAGGAAAACCTTATTATTGGATTGTAGCCGCGGATTCACGCGCAAAGAGAGATGGTAAGTACTTAGAGAAATTAGGCGCTTACAATCCTAATACTAACCCAGCAACTATTGAACTTGATGTTGATGGTGCTGTAAAGTGGTTAGAAAACGGAGCTCAACCAACAGATACTGCTAGAGCCATTTTGTCCTACAAAGGCGCTTTGTTAAAAAAGCATTTGGCCGGTGGTGTTAAAAAAGGTGCGCTGACTGAAGAACAAGCTGAAGCAAAATTCAACGCTTGGTTGGAAGAAAAAGAAGCTAAAATTCAGGCTAAAGCAGATGGCTTAACAAAGGCACAAGCTGAAGCTAAAGCTAAGGCCCTTGAAGCTGAAAAAGCAGTTAACGAAGCACGAATCGCAGCAGCAGCTCCAGTGGTTGAAGAAGAAGTTGCTGAAGAAGCTACGGAAGCAGCAGAAGCTACAGCTTCAAACGAAGAAGAATAAAATTATTTAGATTTTATACTTTTAACCCAGACCATCGCGTCTGGGTTTTTTTATGCTCAATGCCACATTGAGCATCTCAAAATCTATTAAAATACCCTGAAATAAATTCAGGGTGACAAATAAACCGTTTGTCATGAAAAAAGAAGACTGTTTTTATCTTGGTAAAATTGTAAAAAAATACAGTTTTAAAGGTGAATTATTGGCCAAATTAGATACCGATGAGCCGGAGCTATACGATACTTTAGATGCCATTTTTGTTGATCTTAAAGGACAACTCGTGCCATTTTTTATAGAAAATTCGCAATTGCACAAATCAAATCTGCTCCGCTTAAAATTAGAAGATGTCTCAAATGAGGGTGACGCAGATGCCTTATTGAAATGCGACCTTTACCTTCCCTTAGATTTATTGCCCCCTCTCAAGGGTAATAAGTTTTATTTTCATGAAGTGATTGGTTTTAAGATTCGCGATAAATCCTTTGGCGAGGTAGGTATCATAAAGGCCGTTAATGACACTACAGCTCAGGCCTTATTCGAAGTAGATAGAGACGGAACTGAACTTTTAATTCCTATGCATGACGAATTTATCCTTGAATTAAATCGTGAAGAGAAAACGATTTTAATGGATTTGCCCGACGGATTAATTGACTTGTACCTTGAGTAAACCTTTCAAATTCAAACAGTTTACGGTTAAGCAAGATCGTTGTGCCATGAAAATAGGTACGGATAGTGTTTTATTAGGAGCTTGGACCTCTATTGACACAAATCCAACTGAAATTTTAGATATAGGTGCTGGTACTGGTGTGTTGAGTCTTATGCTGGCCCAAAGATGCCTTGACGCCATAATTGAAGCCATCGAAATCGATGCAAACGCCTATGAACAATGTGTTGAGAATTTTGAAAACTCCCCTTGGGCTGACCGCATGTTTTGCTATCATGCCGCTCTTCTTGAATATGTTGAAGAGGTTGATAACAGCTATGACCTTATTATTTGCAATCCTCCTTTTTATTCAGATACCTATAAAACACAGCAAGAATCGAGAAACAAGGCTAGATTTCAAGATGCCATGCCTTTTGAGCATCTACTCTATGCAGTGAGCAATTTGTTATCAGATTCCGGTGTTTTTTCCGTTATTCTTCCCTACAGGGAAGAAGCTCGTTTTATTAATCTTGCAAAAGAGCACCAATTATTTCCAAATCGAATCTTAAACGTAAAAGGACATGCTGATTCTGAAATAAAGCGCAGTCTTATAGAATTCTCCAGAACGAGAATGCCAATAAAACCTTCAACTTTAATCATTGAAATAGCTCGCCATAATTACACTAAAAGCTATACCGATTTAACGAAGGATTTCTATCTGAAAATGTAGCCTTACTATTGGGCAATGAAAACGTTTTCGTTACTTTTGTGACCATAATATTGTCATACTTATGAAGCCAGATTTATTTGAAGCACCAGACTATTACAACCTTGACGATTTGTTGTCTGAAGAACACAAATTGGTAAGAGAAGCTGCCCGAGAATGGGTAAAACGTGATGTGTCACCTATCATCGAAGAGGCAGCACAAAAAGCCGAATTTCCAAAATCAATTATTGGAGGTCTCGCTGAAATTGGTGCTTTTGGTCCTTATATCCCTGAAGAATATGGAGGTGCGGGCTTAGATCAGATTTCTTATGGCTTGATAATGCAGGAAATAGAACGAGGCGATTCGGGTGTGAGAAGTACAGCATCTGTGCAGTCATCTTTGGTGATGTATCCCATCTGGAAATATGGTAATGAAGAACAACGCCAAAAATATTTACCTAAATTGGCTTCAGGCGAGTGGATGGGCTCCTTTGGTCTTACCGAGCCAGATCACGGTTCTAATCCTGGTGGCATGGTAACCCATTATAAGGATATGGGAGACCATTATCTCTTAAATGGCGCGAAACTCTGGATTTCTAACAGTCCTTTTTGCGATATAGCTGTAGTATGGGCAAAAAATGAGGAAGGTCGTATCCACGGGTTAATTGTAGAACGCGGCATGGAAGGTTTTTCTACTCCAGAAACACATAACAAATGGTCCTTAAGAGCTTCGGCTACGGGCGAGTTGATATTTCAAGACGTTAAAGTACCAAAAGAAAACCTACTACCAAACAAGTCTGGATTAGGAGCACCACTTGGGTGTTTGGATTCTGCGCGTTACGGTATTGCTTGGGGTGCTATTGGAGCGGCAATGGATTGTTATGATACTGCACTGCGGTATGCTAAGGAGCGAATTCAATTTGGAAAACCTATAGCGGCCTTTCAACTTCAACAAAAGAAATTAGCTGAAATGATCACCGAAATTACTAAAGCGCAGTTATTGGCCTTAAGACTTGGACAGCTTAAAAATGAGAACAGAGCAACTTCTGCACAAATATCCATGGCCAAGCGAAACAATGTGGAGATGGCTATAAAAATTGCCCGCGAAGCAAGACAAATACTCGGTGGTATGGGAATTACAGGTGAGTATAGTATTATGAGACATATGATGAATTTAGAAAGTGTTATTACCTATGAAGGAACACACGACATTCATTTATTAATTACGGGATTAGATATTACTGGGCTCAATGCCTTCAAATAAACTAGAGTAAGCTTATCTAAAAGCCTCCAAATTGTGGAGGCTTTTTTATTAAGTTGTATCTTTAAAGTATGAAAAAGAAAATCGTTTTACTTCTTGTGCTCGTTTTTGTGCTTGGTTGCGATTCGGAAGAATTACGAATAGAACCGGGAATACCCAACTCTAATCAAAATACTGCGGATGACGAATCCAATGGAGGAACTGATGATGATACTGACACAACTTCAGATAATGACCCTACTGGAAACGAAACTAATACTGACCTTTATAACATATTATCATTAGGCGATAGTTACACTATTGGTGAGAGCGTTTGTTCAACCTGCCGTTTTCCGGAACAATTAAAAGACAGTTTGGCTCAAAGATTTGAAGACTCGTCTTGGGAAGTTGACGTCATTGCCCAAACAGGTTGGACCACTACTAATTTGGCTAATGCTATTAACGGAGCCAACTTAGCTACCGACTATGATTTGGTCACCCTTTTAATAGGTGTCAATAATCAATATCAAAGTCTTCCGTTTTCGACTTATATATCAGAATTTCCAGAACTTGTTGAGACATCTATAGAAGCCGCACAAGGGGATAAAAACAGGGTGATTGTAATATCCATTCCAGATTACGCGTTCACGCCTTTTGGCCAAGGACAGGGCAATGCAGCAACTATATCATCTGAAATAGACAATTATAACAATTTTGCAGAATCGTACTGCAACCAAGAGAACATATCTTACGTTTATATAACTGATATTACACGACAAGGACTTGAAAACACAGACTTAGTAGCCTCAGACGGTTTACATCCTTCAACTCTAGCTTACACAAAATTTGTTGAACGGCTTTTACCTATTGCCATAGAAAAGCTGCAGCTAGAGGAGGATTAACTCTCGGGTGCTAACTCCACAATTAAGCCTTCAATTTCTGGAGTAATTGGAATTTGACAGCCCAAACGGCTATTGTCCTTGACATAAAATGCTTCAGAGAGCATTGCCTCTTCATCATCTTGCATTTCGGGAAGTTCTGTATCACTTAAAATATAGCATTGGCATGACGCGCACATGGCCATTCCACCACAGACACCTATAGTGCCTTCTGGCGCTAATTCGAAAGAACGCACCACTTCCATAAGATTCATCGCCATATCAGTAGGTGCCTGAATGTTGTGCGTCTCGCCTTCCCTATCAATAATTGTTATTGAAACGTCTTGATTGTCCACTACTCGATAGCCTTTACTACTGCTTTTGGCGCTTCCTTACGTGTGCCATCAAACCCATCCACACCACTCACTGTTGTGTATTTTAAAACATAGCGCTTTCCTGGATTAATGATTTGATAAGCTGCCTGGCACATAAGTGTAGCTTCGTGAAAACCACATAAAATTAGCTTGAGTTTTCCAGGGTACGTATTAACATCGCCAATGGCGAAGATGCCTGGAATATTGGTCTGATAATCTAGGGCGTTGTTAACTTTTATGGCATTCTTTTCTATTTCTAATCCCCAATTTGCAATTGGTCCGAGTTTTGGAGATAACCCAAATAGAGGAATAAAGTGATCTGTTTTTACTGTAATCGGATCTTCATCCTTTTTGGTAATTTCAACAGCTTCAACCTCACCATCGCCCTTAATTGCGGTTACTTCTGCTGGTGTAATCAGATCTATTTTACCCAAATTTTTTAATTCCTGTACTTTCTCAACCGAATCCAAATGCCCTCTAAACTCATTTCTTCGGTGAACCAAAGTGACACTTTTAGCTACATCTGCCAGGAAAATACTCCAATCTAACGCAGAGTCACCTCCTCCGGCAATAACTACATTTTTATCGCGATATATTTCAGGCTCCTTAATCATGTATTCCACACCCTTGTCCTCGTAGTCTGATATGTTATCTATGAGTGGTTTACGAGGCTCGAAGCTTCCGAGTCCGCCAGCTATAGCGACAACTGGAGCTTTATGTTGCGTTCCTTTGTTTGTAGTTACGATAAACGATCCATCTTCTTGCTTATCTATAGTTTCAGCACGCTCACCCAGTGTAAATCCTGGCTGAAATTGTTTGCATTGCTCCATCAATTTATCCGTGAGGTCACCTGCAAGAATTTCTGGATATGCTGGAATATCATAAATAGGCTTCTTAGGATAGATTTCAGAACATTGGCCACCTGGTTGTGGCAAAGCATCTATGAGATGGCACTTCAGTTTTAACAGTCCTGCTTCAAAAACGGCAAAAAGTCCCGTAGGACCAGCGCCTATAATAATTATATCTGTTGTTATCATCTAAAGTTTAATTGGAAAACAAATCTACTAATGTGGGAAATTTTAAATTGTGATAAATGTCACAAACCTACTCCACATTAATAACACGTTCTATCTGTGGAGCATATTTCTTGATTGTCATTTCTACCCCAGACTTTAATGTCATTTGATTTACGCTACACGAGGTACAGGTTCCTTCTAACTGAACCTTAACCAATTTGCCATCTTCTATAGACAGCAAGGAAATGTCTCCTCCATCACTCTGAAGAAAAGGCCTAATTTCATCCAAGGCCTTTAAGACATTTAATTTTAACTCGTCTGCATTCATACTATTTCTTCTTTACGGCAGAACAACCTGCCATGGTTGTAATTTTGATAGCCTCAGTAGCTGGTAAAGCTTCATTTCTATAGACCACCTGTTGCACCACTTCCTTTGTTAAGGCCTCATAAGCCTCCTCTACAGGCGAAGCTGTTTGCAACGCTGCTGGTCTACCAACATCACCAGCTTCTCGGATGCTCTGAACCAAAGGTATTTCACCTAAAAGCGGTACATCTAAATCCTCAGCCAGATGCTTAGCGCCTTCTTGCCCAAAGATATAATATTTATTGTCAGGTAATTCTTCCGGAGTGAAATAAGCCATATTTTCAATAATACCGAGCACTGGGACATTGATGTTTTCTTGCTGGAACATGGCCACTCCTTTCTTCGCATCAGCTAAAGCAATGGTTTGAGGTGTACTTACCACAACAGCTCCTGTAATAGGCATAGCCTGCATGATACTAAGGTGAATATCGCCCGTTCCAGGTGGCAAGTCTACCAAGAGAAAATCCAATTCGCCCCAAGCCGCATCAAAAATCATTTGGTTTAGAGCCTTAGACGCCATAGGTCCACGCCAAATCACAGCCTGATCTGGTTTTGTAAAGAAGCCTATGGAAAGTATCTTAACGCCATAGTTCTCTACTGGTTTCATTTTAGATTTACCATCGATATTTACAGACAGTGGTCTTTCATTAGCCACGTCGAACATAATTGGAATAGACGGACCATAAATATCTGCATCTAGCAATCCCACTTTGAAGCCCATTTTAGCTAAACTCACGGCAAGGTTAGCAGTTACAGTAGATTTACCAACACCACCTTTACCAGATGCCACGGCAATAATATTGTTGATACCTGGAATTGGCTTTCCTTTAATTTCATTCTTAGGCTTGGCCGCAGGAGCGTCTACTTTTATGTTGACCTTTATTTTAGCCTTTTCATAAACCTCCCTGTGTATAACCTGTAGTATTTCTACTTCTGTTTTCTTTCGGGCTTGAAGGCTTGGGTTTTTTATGGTGATATCTACAATAACCTCATCGGCAAACGTTACGACATTGGTTACTGCACCACTGTCTACCATATTTTCTCCCTCACCAGGAACCGTAATTTTCTTCAGTGCCGTTAATATCTCTTGTTTATTCAGTTTCACGTTGTTATCTAGATTTATTCTAAACGCAAAGATACTGCTAAAAGTTCATATTTTTAGTTAAGAAAATTGAAAGGCTTTATACCTAAATTTGGTAAATAAATGTCCTGATTCTCGTGAAGAGTTTTAATGCAATTCCTTTACAGGGTCCCAGTAGACCTCATTTAAATTTTGAATTTGATTATCCTTTACTACGACTCCTTCGTTCTCTAACAATTGTTGCATAAGGTGAGTCCCTTCAAAATGATGTTTCCCAGTGAGTAGCCCATTTCTGTTTACTACCCTATGGGCAGGAACATCCTTATTGTGAGACGCGTTCATGGCATAGCCAACCAATCGCGAACTTCTGGCTGCACCTAAATATTTGGCAATGGCGCCATAGTTAGTAACCCTTCCGTATGGTATTTGGCGCACCACCTCGTAAACACGCTCAAAAAAACTCAAGGTTTCTGGCTTCATTACAATTCTTTAAGAATATTTATAAAAGTGATTAATGCCACAATACCTGTTATGGTTCCTATTATGTAATTCATACCTTTCTGCGAGGTAAATTTTCGCTCTTTAATCTTATCAAAGAAAAAGATGTAAACATAGAGCATCACAAAAGTACCCATGGATGCACCCGTAACATAGGTTACGATACTTAATCTTTCAAAATCCATAAGTCCAAATGAAGCCAATGTAATGGTCATATAGGCTTGGTAAGGAATGGGAAACACGTTTAAAGCTGATAATAACATGCCATGAAAAAACCGACTTCTCTTACTCTTGACATCGGCTTCTATCTTAGCCTCCTTTTGGTGCCTGGCAATAACCAGGAAATAAATAGTAATTAGCACAAAAATAACAAAGGCGACACGTTGGAGAATTTCGACCACATCTGGTCTATTGGATAGATACCTTGCAAAGATGGCAGCAATATAGGTTTGAATGAAAACGACCAAACAAACCCCTGAAGAAAATGTAATACCGCGACCTGGCCCTTCCCTTAAACTTATTTTGGCGGCTGTCATATTAAGCAATCCTGGAGGAATTACACCTATAAGCGCCACAAAAAGCCCAAGAAAAAAAATAACGGTAATGCTCAAGTCTTAGTTGATTTTAAATCTAATATACGTAATTGCTTTGTCATGCTCTAAATACTGACTTTCGTAAAAGGTCTGAATATCTGTTACTTCCGGAGGGCTACCTTCGAGTTTATAGACGTTGTGATTAGCGTACAATACTTCTTTGTTCAATCCATGCAAAAGACCTAGGGTATAGCCATGCATAAATTCGCTATCTGTTTTAAGGTGCACTACTCCTTCTGGCTTTAAAACGTTTTTATAGCGCTCCAAAAACTCCATATTTGTTAATCTATGCTTCGTTCTTTTGTATTTAATCTGAGGGTCTGGAAAGGTTATCCAAATCTCATCGACCTCATTTGTCGCAAACGCCCATTCGATTAATTCTATCTGAATTCTAAGAAACCCTACATTGGGTAATTCTTCCTCTAGAGCCGTTTTGGCCCCACGCCAAAATCTAGCACCTTTAATATCAATTCCGATAAAATTCTTGTCTGGATAACGCTGAGCGAGACCTACGGAATATTCGCCTTTTCCACAACCTAACTCCAGTACAAGCGGATTGTCATTTTTAAAAAATGTGGACCTCCATTGCCCTTTTAAAGGAAAGTCGCCTTGTAACAATTGTTCTCTAGAAGGTTGCACCACATTTGAAAAGGTTTCATTCTCTTTAAATCGTTTCAACTTGTTTTTGCTTCCCACAGTAATTAGAATTAATGCTGCGGTAAAATTAAGGAAACATTTTAGGTTTATATTTGTTTTTAGTCTCACATTTAAATCGATTAAAAATCATAACCCAGTCGGACAAAAGAAAAATAATTGTAGCACCATTGAATTGGGGCCTAGGTCATGCCACGCGATGTATTCCTATCATAAACGCCTTAATTGACCAGCAATTTGAACCAATTATTGCAAGCGATGGTGATGCTTTACGTCTCTTACGAAAGGAGTTTCCACAATTAAAACGTATTGAATTACCTTCTTACAACATTACTTACCCTAAAAATGGACATAATTTTAAACTGAAATTACTTAAGGATTCGCCTCATGTTTTAAATACAATAAAAAAAGAAAAAAACAGGATTAAAAAGATACTAGAGGAAGAGGAGATTCATGGCATAATTTCCGACAATCGGTTTGGTGTAAGACATAAGTCTGTACCATCCGTTTTTATATCGCATCAGATAAGGGTATTGAGCGGTAGCACGACATGGCTTAGCACCAAATTTCATCAAAATATTATTTCTAAGTTTGATGAATGCTGGGTGCCAGATGAAGCTGGAGAACCTAATCTTAGTGGAAAGCTTGGACATACTGCTTCGCACGGATTACCAATTAAATATATTGGCCCACTGAGTAGATTTAGCAAGTACAATTTACCGCCTAAATATAAAATCTTAATTCTGCTGTCCGGACCTGAACCTCAGCGAAGCCTTCTTGCTGAAAAATTACTAGCACTATTCTCAAATTACGCAAGTCCGGTATGTTTTGTAAAAGGCGTTGTTGAGGAGGAACAGACCACTACAACGATAGGGTCGCTAACCGTTCATAATTTTTTAACTGCGTCTGATTTGGAATATGCCATTAACGCGAGTGAACTCGTTATAAGCCGATCGGGTTACACTACAATAATGGACTTAGCGAAATTGGGTAAAAAAGCGTTTTTCATTCCCACACCAGGCCAATTTGAACAGGAATATTTAGCAGCTAAACTCAATGCAGATCGCATTGCTCCATATTGCCGTCAGGATGATTTTACTTTAGATAAACTTAACCAAGTACAGGACTATACTGGTTTTAACAACCTAAGCTTCAGCAATGATTTCAGGGGAATGTTCGACCTTTTCGAGTGTAAAGGAAAACTCGCTTCCCACGCCTAGTTCGCTCTCTACATATATTTTTTCTTCGTGGGCTTCAATAATATGTTTTACAATAGACAATCCCAATCCAGAGCCACCTTCCTTTCTAGAGCCACTTTTATCTACCCTGTAAAATCGTTCAAACAATCGTGGCAAATCCTTACTATCTATTCCTTCGCCATTATCGGTCACCCTAATGATGGCCTTATTTTTAATGAGGTTTTCTATGCTTACTTCTGTAGTACCTTTTTCCCTTCCATATTTAATGGAATTAACAATAAGATTGGTAAGGACTTGTTGTATACGCTCTTTATCGGCATTGACTAATATGGGCTCTTCATAGTCCATATCAAACGTAAGGGTGATTTTCTTTTTTGCCGCCTTCATTTCAAACAAATCGAATACTCCTCTTACAAGTTCTACAATATCAAAGTGTTCTTTATTGAGTCTAAGATCACCCACCTCTAATTTGGTGATCATATCCAAATCCTTGATGATATAAATAAGTCGCTCCACACCTTTATTGGCTCTATTGAGATATTTTTTCAAGAGCTTTTTATCTTCCATGGCACCGTCCAGCAATGTAAGTATATAACCCTGCACGGTAAATAAAGGTGTTTTAAGTTCGTGGGACACATTTCCCATAAATTCCTTTCTGTACTCCTCTCGGACTTTAAGCGTTTCTATTTCTAATTTTTTATCTCGAGCGTATTTATCAATTTCCTTGGTGAGCGTTCCCATGTCGGTTGTGATGGGCTGTTGCCTTAGACTTGTGGACTCCAATAATGTGAGATCGTCATATATTTTCTTAACCCTTTTATAGATAAAGCGTTCTACTCTATACTGAATAATAACGAAGCACAGCGCATAGCAGGCTGGAGGAAAAAATATAATCTGCCAATTAAAGGAATGGTAGTACCATAAAAAAACACTCACTAAGAGTGTTGTAAACAATGTCACATATAAGGACGTTTTAATGGCGAACTTATATGTTTTTTTAAGGGTATTTCTTTGCATTAGTCCACAAACTTGTAACCAACGCCTTTCACGGTTTTAAAGGATTTATCTCCTATTTTTTCACGAAGTTTTCTTATGTGCACATCAATGGTTCTGCCACCTACAACCACTTCATTACCCCATACTTTGTCTAAAATCTCTTCGCGCTTAAAGACCTTTCCTGGCTTGGATGCCAACAAAGATAACAATTCAAACTCTTTTCTTGGCAGTGTAATTTCCTTGCCCTTCTTGGTAATTTTATATTCTTCCTTGAAGATAACCAAATTACCGATTTTAACTACCGCTTCTGCAGATTCATCCTTATCCTTAAGGCGTCTGAGCAGTCCCTTTACTTTACTGATTAACACCTTAGGCTTTATAGGTTTAGCGATATAATCATCAGCACCAGCTTCAAAACCTGCTACTTGCGAATAATCCTCACCTCTAGCTGTTAAAAAGGCAATAATCGTATCACTAAGTTCTGAATGTTCCCTAATGCGCTCACAAGCTTCTATGCCATCCATTTCTGGCATCATCACATCGAGGATAATTAAATGAGGTTTGTGCTTTTTAGCTTTTTCAACGGCTTCTATGCCATTTTCACCAGTAATTACTTGGTAGCCCTCTGCGGAAAGATTGTAGCCAACGATTTCCAAAATATCGGGCTCATCGTCAACCAAAAGAATTTTAATGTCCTTCTTTTTCACTATTACTTAACGTTTATTGATTTGTAAATATAAAATATATCTAGCTAAGCCATTAAAAAACTAAAATTGATAACAATTCTCTAACATTAAGACTTGTGTTGCTCTAATGACATTAAACCAGGTGGAATCATGTTATGATATTGTAAACTTAAGAGAAATGACCCTTATCATTTAAGGCTGAAAGGAATTTGTTTTTATATTTGTATAGAACTAAATTTTAATCAATTATGAAAAAACTTTACTTTTTATTTTTATTGGCAATGATGAGTTGCTTTTCCTTTTCTCAAGTTTTAATAACTGAGATTGCTGACCCTAATAACAATGCAAACGCAAGGTATATAGAGTTGTATAATATGGGAGCATCACCTGTAGATTTTACTGAAGGTAATGGCTGGCAAATTGACAAATACCTTAATGGTAACACGGGCGTTAACGCTACACTAGACCTTACAGGGACTATACCTGCTGGTGGATTCTATATAATAGCTTATGATGTTACACCAGGAACATTTCTTTCTGTTTATGGTTTTGAACCAGACCAATTAGATCCTGTTAGTAATGGTGTTGCGGGTAGTAATGGTGATGACGATTTGGCTTTAGTTGATGGTACAGACACAATTGTAGATTTCTTTGGAGTTTATGATTTTGGTACTCCAACTAACACTGATAATTCTGGTACTTGCGCAGAATACGAAGATGGTCGTGCAGAAAGACTTACTACAGTTACTGGGCCAAATCCTTCATTTGACGAATCTGAGTGGAATGTTTGGGCTGATTCGACTGTTCCTGGCTGTACTTCTCACCTAAATGCTCCAAGAACTGCGCCAGGTGATTTTGATCCAGGTGCTTGGGGAACACCAACCTGTCCACTATCATTAACTTCTACATCGGCGACTTGCGATGCTTTTACTGCCGGAACAGATACTTACACAGCTACAGTAGATTTTATAGGTGGTGGAACAAACATGTATATGGTTAGTGCCTCTTCAGGTACTGTTGACCTTAGTATGGGCGATCCAACTACTGATGCATCCGGGACCATTACTGTAACTGGTATTAGCGAAGGAACAGATGTTACAATAACTGTACAAGATGGAGGTATCTGCGATGTAAATTCTACAGTAACATCTCCAAGTTGTGCGCCTACACTCTCTCTACCTATATATGAGAGTTTTGATTATGCTGATGGATCTTTAACCTCTAATCCTAACTGGACTGGTTTTTCTGGTACTACTGGAGATTTATTAGTTTCTTCTGGCCAAGCTGTAGTGCAGCATGGAGCACCTAGTGAAGACGCAAGTATAGCATTTAGTCCTGTTTCAGGAGATATTTATTATGCTTTTGATTTTACAGTTGTCAATCCAGGATCACCAATAACTGGTGGTGACTATGAATATTTTGCTTTGTTCAAGGATGATAATTTTGCTTTTGGTGCTAGAATAGATGTAGTAGAAGCTAACACACCAGGTAATGATTTTACGGTTGGTATATCTACTAGTAACAGTACAGCAGATGCAACGTGGGCATCAGATCTTTCTTTTGACACTGTATACAGAGCAACTGTTAGATATAACCAAGATACAAACATTGCACAATTATGGATAAATGCGAATAATTCTACTGACACCTCAATTTTAGGAACTGATGAAGCCGACCCAGGAATTGGCATAACTCAGTTTGCCCTAAGACAATCAGACTCGAGTCTTAACGAAGGTGTTCTTATTGATAACCTAGTGATTTCTCAGACATTCAACGAAACCTTATCGACCAACACCAACTCTTTTAATTTAGATCAGGTTTCAATCTATCCTAACCCAACAAACTCTGGTTTTGTAACAATTACAACAGCATTAGATGACACTATCAATGTTGAAGTATTTGATATGTTAGGAAAACAAGTGAAAAAAACTGTAATACAGCCTAATACCAATTTAGATGTATCACAACTAAGATCTGGTATTTACATTGTTCGTTTAGAGCAGAACAACGCTACAACGACTAAAAAATTAGTCATTAGGTAATACTTTTTTTAATTCATAATAAAGCGCTATTAGACAAGACTAATAGCGCTTTTTATTTTGCCTATTTTTGTACTGTGATTTCATCGGCAGACATATTCAATATTACGACGGCCAAACAATTTGAAGATGCAGCTTTGAACATTTTCAAGTATCAATTTGAAAACAATCCTGTTTACCGCTCTTTTTGCGATTTGCTCTATAAACATCCTTCCGACATCACTTCTTTAGAAAATATTCCTTTTTTACCCATTCAATTTTTTAAATCCCATAAGATCATAACGCAGGGCGCCACAGAAGAAAAAGTATTTACAAGCTCTGGAACTACAGGAAGCATAACCAGTAAACACTATGTCTCAAATATTAATCTGTACGAAGAAAGTTTTACGAGAGGATTTGACTATTTCTACGGTGATGTGAAGGACTACGTCATCCTCGCCTTATTGCCTTCCTATCTTGAGCGAGAAGGGTCGTCCCTTATTTACATGGTAGACCACCTCATAAAAGCTTCTAAACATGAGGAAAGCGGATTCTACTTAAACAATTTACAAGACCTTGCTAAAATCCTTATTGAACTGGAAAAAAAGCAGCAGAAAACTCTTTTAATAGGTGTGTCCTTTGCTCTTTTAGACCTTGTTGAAAACTACAACTTCGACCTTAAACATACCATAGTCATGGAAACTGGTGGTATGAAAGGGCGTCGAAAGGAAATGATAAGAGAGGAGCTACACCATAAGCTTAAGTCAGGGTTTGGAGTAGACCAAATACATAGCGAATATGGTATGACTGAGCTTCTTAGTCAGGCGTATTCAAAGGGAAATGGTGTTTTTGAATGTCCACCTTGGATGAAGGTACAAGCAAGAGACACCGAAGATGCCTTCACCACATTACCTTATGGAAAAACAGGTGGCCTAAATATTATTGACCTTGCTAATGTTAACTCTTGTCCTTTTATAGCCACTCAAGACCTTGGTAGAATTAGACCTAATAGTCATTTTGAAGTTCTGGGACGTTTTGATTACTCCGATATTCGTGGTTGTAATTTAATGGCGCTGTAAGTTATTACTTTGTTTTACGACTAATCTAATATCCATGAAAAAGAAAGATTTTCATGATTTTGGTTGGTTGATTAGTAAAAAGTGCCCAATTATGGGCACTTTTTATTTAAACTTAATGATGTAGGTCGTCTTCTTACCTTTATTGAGAATAAGGTATTGTCCGTTTATCAAATCTTCCTTAGACAATTGGTAATCTTCCTTAACCTTTATCTTGTTTACTCCAATGGCGTTTTCTTTTAGAGCTCTCCTAGCTTCACCATTAGAGGCCATGAAATTCGTTTTAGCGGCTAAGGCACCTATCATATCCAAGCCATTTTCTAATTCGTCCATTGGAAGTGCTACTTGAGGCACACCTTCGAAGACATCTAAAAACGTTTGCTCATTCAACGTTTTAATATCCTCTTTAAAGGATTTACTAAATAATATTCTTGAAGCCTTTTGGGCATTTTCAAACTCTTCTTTAGAATGCACCATGGTTGTAATCTCTTCAGCTAATCGCTTCTGCAACAGCCTTTGGTCTGGCGCCTCTTGGTGATCAGCCACTAATACGTCTATGGTTTCCTTGTCTAAAAATGTAAATATCTTAATGTACTTTTCTGCATCCTCATCGCTTGAATTCAACCAGTACTGATAAAATTTGTAAGGTGAGGTTCGATTGGCATCTAACCATACATTACCTCCTTCAGATTTACCAAATTTAGAACCATCGGATTTGGTAATCAAAGGACATGTGATGGCATAACCTTTACCGTTGCCTATTCGCCTAATTAATTCTGTCCCTGTTGTAATATTTCCCCATTGATCGCTACCTCCCATTTGTAGGGTGCAATTCTTGGAACGATAGAGATGAAGAAAATCATAACCTTGTACCAATTGATACGTAAATTCCGTGAAGCTCATCCCGTCTGCACTATTATCGCCAGAGATCCTATTTTTAACAGAATCCTTTGCCATCATGTAGTTCACGGTAATGTGCTTTCCAACATCCCTGATAAACCCTAAGAACGAAAAGTCTTTCATCCAATCGTAATTGTTTACCATCTCTGCTGCATTTTCGGCATCACTTTCAAAATCCAAGAAATGCGATAACTGCTTTTTTATAGCTTCTTGGTTACGTCTTAGCGTTGTTTCGTCCAGAAGGTTTCGCTCTGAGGATTTGCCGGAAGGATCACCAATCATACCAGTTGCGCCTCCAACCAGTGCTATAGGTTTATGGCCACATCTTTGATAATGTGCAAGAAGCATAATAGGGACCAAATTTCCAATATGTAAAGAATCTGCTGTTGGGTCAAAACCCACATAGGCCGAACGCATTTTTTCCTTAAGGTGTTCTTCTACTCCTGGCATGGTGTCGTGTAACATACCTCTCCATTTCAATTCTTCAACAAAATTCTTTCCCATGGAACTGATTTTCAATTATGATTTGGGCAAAGATATGTTTCAGAACCAAAAGAGAAAAGACAATTTGAAAAAAGCGTAACTTCGCTGTTATGATATTAGTTACAGGTGGTACGGGACTAGTTGGTTCGCATTTACTTTATAGCCTTATAGAAAAAGGTGAAAACGTGCGAGCTACATACAGAAAAGCATATAAATTAGAGCGTGTAAAGCGTGTTTTTTCGTATTACACAGACGATGCCGAAGCCTTATTCTCTAAAATTGATTGGGTAGAAGCCGACATTACAGATATTCCTCGACTCACAGAAATCTTTAGGGACATTCGCTTTGTGTACCATTGCGCAGCTTTTGTGTCCTTTGAGCCCGATAAATACAAATTACTCAGAAAGATTAATATAGAAGGAACTGCCAACATTGTTAATTTGTGTATTACCAATAGCATAAAAAAATTGTGCTATGTGAGTTCAATTGCAGCGCTTGGGCATTATGATAATCCTGAACAACTGATCCACGAAAACACAGCATGGAATCCAGATGCGGATAATAGTGTATATGCCATTACCAAGTATGGCGCCGAAATGGAAGTATGGCGCGGCACCCAAGAAGGTGTAGATGCCATAATCGTAAATCCTGGCATTATTTTAGGCGCTGGACATTGGAAAGGCGGCAGTAGTGGCAACTTATTTAGAAAAATTTACCAAGGTATATCATACCATACAACAGGTATCACTGGGTACATTGACGTGTCTGACGTTGTTTATGCTATGCTATACTTAATGGAAAGTGATATCAAAAATCAAGGTTACATATTAGTATCTGAAAATTGGAGCTTTAAGGAGTTTTTAACCTACACTGCCGAATGCCTTAATGTTACACCGCCAAACACGGAGGCAAAACCATGGCTCTTGGCCATAGCCTGGAGGTTAGATTGGTTAAGCTCTAAACTTTTTGGTAAACGTAGAAGTCTCTCTAAACAAAATGCGAAATCCCTAACAAGTATTGCTCGATATGACAATTCTAAAATTAGCAGCACCTTGAAGATTGACCTGAAACCAATTCGTCAATCCATCAAGACCATAAGTGGTCAATTTTTAGAAGATAGAGCACGCTAATTTTTAACTTTAGGCTTAGGCTTGGGCTTAGGTTTTGGTTTAAGTTTAAACGAACTAGAGTCGGATTCTTGCGTTTTCTTTAAAATCGCATTTCTAATAGAATCTTGACGCTTTTTTCTTGTTTCGCGTTCTGTTTTTTGAAGCTCTTGTATGTTTTCTTTTTCTATTTCAAGGCGATCCCTAACCTCCTCAACCATGTCTTTGTAATCATCGGGATCATAAGCATAATAAGCATTGCTCTTGGCAAATTGCAGACTATCTATATTATATTTTGTAAAAACATAATTATCAGCCTCAATACCTTTATCATCCATTTGGGTTCTGTTTACATTCTTTGCTCCGTTTACGATATACAAATCATAAAGAATATTAATCATTTGCTCCCGCGGTATAAGATTGTTGGGGCGCTCTGGCTTAACTTTTTTGTTACAACCAAGAAACAGAAAACAAAACAATAAAAGTATGTGGTACAATTTCATCTATCTTGAAAAAGTAAGGCGCTTCCCTGCTTTAACGTTTAATACCTTAAAATTGTTATAGGCCAATTGACCATTAATGAATGTGTGTGTTACCCTGCTTTTAAAAGTGTTGCCCTCAAACGGTGACCATTTGCATTTATAAAGAATGTTGTCCTTGTTCACTGTCCATGGTGCGTTTAGGTCTACAACCACCAAATCTGCATAATAGCCTTCTCTGATATATCCGCGTCTTTCTACATCAAACAGTATGGCTGGGTTATGGCAGGCCTTTTCAACAATTTTTTCCAGTGATATTTTTCCCTTATGATAACATTCTAAAAGAGCAACCAAGGCATGTTGTACTAAAGGCCCTCCAGATGGTGCGCTGGTATAGGGATTATTTTTTTCTTCTATGGTATGCGGTGCGTGATCTGTGGCAAGCACATCAATTCTGTCGTCTAATAATGCTTTCCACAATTGGTCCCTATCCTTAGCTGTTTTAACAGCAGGATTCCACTTAATCCGACTGCCCTTGGTTTTATAATCCTCATCAGAAAACCATAGGTGATGGATACAAACTTCTGATGTTATTTTCTTATCCTTTAGAGGAATCTTATTTGTAAATAAATTTGTTTCCTTACCAGTGGATAAATGAAACACATGGAGTCTTGCACCAGTTTTTTTAGCTAGCTCTATAGCTTTTGAAGACGACAAATAACAAGCTTCTTCACTTCTTATGATTGGATGGTATTCCATAGGTATGTCATCTCCGAATTGTGCTTTGTATTTGGCCAAATTTTCTCTTATGGTATGCTCATCCTCACAATGGACGGAGATTACCATATCCGTATTAGCAAAAATC
>CAZGDG010000029.1:0-4488 GCA_964524415.1 uncultured Flavobacteriaceae bacterium | reverse complement strand
TTTCTAACACCTTTGGGTCATCAACGAGCATGTTTCCTGTAGAGGACCCTAAGAATATCTTCAAACCAGCAACCGTTTTGGTGTCTACCTTTAGAATTTCATCGAGATTGTCATTAGTACCGCCAAACATAAATGAATAATTAGCATATGAGGATTTTGCCGCAATAGCAAACTTCTGCTCTAATTTTTCAACCGTTGTGGTTTGAGGGTTGGTATTTGGCATTTCAATGTAAGACGTAATACCACCAGCAAGGGCTGCTTTAGATTCCGTTTCTATATCTGCCTTATGGGTTAAACCTGGCTCTCTAAAGTGTACTTGGTCATCAATGAGCCCAGGCAAAACATAATTGCCCTCTACATCAATAACATTAATGTCCGCACTTTTTACACTTATGGAACTATCTATTTCCTTTATGATGTCGTTTTCAATTAAAATATCGCCTTCAATGATTTTGCCTTCATTTACAATCTTAGCATTTTTTATGAGGGTAGTTGCATTCATGATTTTATGACTTAGTAAACAAACTTTTTATTTTTAAACTGATAACACCAAAAATAGCCTCATAGATAATATTTCCGCTCATTTTTGATTTACCTTTTTCTCGATCTTTAAATATAACTGGTATTTCTACAATTTTAAAGCCTTTTTTAGTGGCTTTAAATTTCATTTCTATTTGAAAGGCATATCCAACAAACCGAACTCTATCTAGGTCTAAACTTTCTAAAACCGACCTGCAATAGCAGACAAAGCCTGCTGTTGAATCCTTTACCTTCATACCGGTAATTAGCCTTACATAAAGTGAGGCGCCATAAGAGAGCAAGATTCTTGATAAGGGCCAGTTCACCACAGTAATCCCTTTCACATATCGAGACCCTACGGCCATATCAACCTCTTCCGACAAACAAGCCTGATATAACTTTATAAGATCATTTGGATTATGAGAGAAGTCGGCATCCATTTCAAAAATGAACTTATAATCCCGCTTTAGAGCCCAGTTAAAACCAGCGATATAGGCTGATCCCAAACCAGCTTTACCCTTACGCTCTAAAAGATGGAGCCGTTCTGGGAATTCTTCTTGTAAAACCTTCACGGCATTCGCAGTTTTATCTGGGGAGGCATCATCTACAACAAGGACATCAAATTCTTTCTCCAAAGAAAAAACACTGCGTAAAATCGCCTCTATATTTTCAATTTCATTATAGGTAGGGATAATTACAAGAGCCTCTGACATCGCCTCAACTTTATAACCACATTATGATTTTGTCAATGACAAATGTAAGGGTTTTAGACCTCTTCTTTTAAAATTAATTTCAAATAGATAAAAGGCAATTGGTAATGGCCTATTTTTGAATTATTTTAGCCCTATGCGCAATTTTGTCACATACGAATGGTTCACCATTTTTATCATATTTGGCGCCATTTGTATTGTATTGGCTAAATTTACCAACAGTCTTAGATTTCAAGATTTTCTTTATGTAGTTGGCAACTCTAAGTACTTGAAAATTTATAGTAGGCAACAGAAATTTATTGATCAATTTGATAGCTTTCTGTTTTTAAACTTAGCACTTTCTGCGAGCATCTTTATCTTTTTTGCATATTCGGCCCTTGTTAGTCATCTTAGTTTTGAGCTCGTACCATTTTTAAAACTATTGTTGGCTGTTTCTACTTTAATTATCATAAAAATACTGGTAGAACGTCTCATCGGGAGTTTGTTTGAAATAGATGCGCTTATTGACAGTTACCTGTTTCAAAAAATTACCTTTAAGAATTATTCTGGGCTGGTCCTTTTAGTTGCCAATCTATTTCTTATTTACTCCAAAATTCGCCTAGACATTATCATATTTATAGCAATTTCTATTGTTTGCCTCATTAATTTCATAGGATTTTTAACATCGTTCAGAAGTCATCAAAAATCAATAAACGCTAATTTTTTCTATTTTTTATTGTATCTTTGCGCTCTCGAAATTGGACCTTATGTCCTTTTATATAAGGCGATTAGAGAATATAACGCTTAAAACAAAAGGTTTACGCATGAAAGTAAAAACGATATTAGTATCGCAACCTGAGCCTAAAATAGAAAACTCTCCTTACTTTGATTTACAGGAAAAGCAAAAGGTAAAAGTAGATTTTAGACCTTTTATACATGTTGAAGGTGTGCCGGCCAAAGAAATCAGACAGCAAAAAATAGACTTAAGCAAGTACACGGCAATTATCCTAACCAGCAGAAACTCTGTAGACCACTTTTTTAGAGTAGCTGAGGAAATGCGCTTCAAAGTGCCAGATAGTATGAAATACTTCTGCCAGTCTGAAGCTGTGGCTTATTACCTTCAGAAATATGTGGTTTATAGAAAGCGTAAAATTTATGTAGGAAAACGTAACTTCGAAGACCTATCTCCACTAATTAAAAAATATAAGGACGAAACCTTCTTATTGCCAACAACGGATAAGGTAAAACCAATTATTCCCGAAACGTTAGATAATTTGGGAATCAACTGGAGACAAGCTACATTTTACAAAACCGTGATTAGCGATCTATCGGACCTCGCCGATGTGTATTATGATATTTTGGTATTCTTTAGCCCTTCAGGAATAGAATCATTATTCCATAATTTTCCTGATTTTAAACAGAACAACACGCGTATAGCTGTATTTGGTAACACTACCGTTAAAGCTGTAAAAGAAAAAGGACTTCGTGTTGATATTGCGGCGCCTACTCCAGAAACACCTTCCATGACCATGGCGCTACAAAAGTATATCGAAGAAGTAAATAAAGGAAAATAGAAAAAGTCTTTGGAACAATAAATAAAAAAAGCGACTCAAAAAATTGAGTCGCTTTTTTTATCAGTCACTTAAAATTAAAATCCATACCGTTGTGGGCCACCTCTTCTTATTTCTTCAGAGGCATAGGATTCAAACTTTTTAAAGTTCTCTCTGAAAGAATTCGAGAGCTTAAATGCCATTTTGTAATACGCCTCATCATCGTTCCAAGTCGTTCTTGGGCTTAAAACTTCTGTGGGCACACCAGGACAGGTTCTTGGTTGGGCAACACCAAATACTGAGTGGATATGATAATCCTCATAGGTATAGTTACCTAATTTACCCTCAAGGGCAGCAGTTATCATGGCTCTGGTGTACTTTAATTTCATTCGGGTTCCAACACCATAAGGTCCGCCTGTCCATCCGGTATTAACCAACCACACATTAACACCAGCTTCCTTCATTTTTTTGCTGAGCAAATCAGCATATTTTGTTGGGTGCAAGGGCATAAAAGGTGCACCAAAACAAGCTGAAAACGACGGCTGCGGTTCTACCACACCAGCCTCTGTACCCGCAACTTTAGCGGTATAACCAGAAATAAAATGGTAAGCAGCTTGTGCAGGTGTTAGCTTAGAAATAGGAGGCAAAACCCCAAAAGCATCTGCTGTTAGAAAGAAAATATTCTTCGGGTTTGCAGCATAAGACGGTTGCTTTATGTTATCTATATGATAAATAGGATAGCTCACCCTTGTGTTCTGGGTAATGCTGCTATCCATATAATCTACCTCACCATTATCCTTTATTATAACATTCTCAAGGATAGCACCAGGGCGGATGGCTCTATAAATATCTGGCTCTTTTTCTTCGGACAGGTCTATGACTTTGGCGTAGCAACCACCTTCAAAATTGAAAATAGTGTTCTCGGCCGTCCAACCGTGCTCATCATCACCAATTAATTTTCTATTTGGGTCTGTTGACAGAGTTGTTTTACCTGTTCCTGACAATCCAAAGAATATTGCTGTCTCACCGTTTTCACCTACATTGGCCGAGCAGTGCATTGGAAGTACATTTTTTTCTACAGGTAAAATAAAATTCAAGGCTGTAAATATTCCTTTTTTCATTTCACCAGTATATGCTGAACCACCAACTAAGGCAATTTTCTTTGTAAAGTTGAGTATTGAAAAATTACCTTGTCGTAATCCATGATTTTCTGGGTCTGGGCACTCATAACCTGGAGCACACAATACTACCCATTCTTCTTTAAAATTCTTCAACTCCTCTTCTGAAGGCCTCAGAAACATGTTGTAAATAAACATATTAGACCATGGATATTCAGTTACTGTTCTTACATTCATTTTGTAATCTGGATCTGCACAGACATAGCCATCTCTTACAAAAACCTCTCTTCCGCTCAAATAATTTTCAACTTCCTTCTGTAAATAATCAAAGTGTTCTGGTGAAATGGCCTTGTTAGAAGGTCCCCACCAAATTTTATCTTTTGTATAATCATCCTTTACCAAGAAACGATCTTCTGGGGAGCGCCCAGTAAATTTACCTGTGTTAACTGCCAAAGTTCCATTGGCAGTTTCTTGTCCTAAGCCTTTTTCTATTGTTATGGCTTGTAGTTGTTCTGGTGATAACTGATAATGAATCTTGGCATTTTTTATGCCGTAGGCGTCTAACGAAATCGTTTTCGTGGATTGGGTAGGATTTGACATAATTATCGTTTT
>CAZGDG010000028.1:20246-31857 GCA_964524415.1 uncultured Flavobacteriaceae bacterium | reverse complement strand
TATGATTAAATTTTTCAGACATATTAGAAAATCTCTACTCATGGAAAATAAAACAGGCAAATACTTTAAATACGCCATTGGTGAAATTATCCTCGTAGTAATTGGGATTTTGATTGCGCTTCAGATTAACAATTGGAATGAAAATAGAAAAGAGAAATTAGAAGAGAGTTCGATTCTTCAAAATCTTCATGATGAGTTTTCTGCAAATAAGCAACTATTAAAGAACACAAAACTAAGCTCAGATACCGCTGAAGAAATTGGTTATAAACTTATGAGTCTTTTTGGCAAACCAAAAGCCTATATTGAAAGAAACAACCCTGATAGTTTATTGTATTTTGTTTTAGAGCCAGGAGAATTTAGACCAAGTGAAAATACAGTAAATGATCTCATACAATCAGGTAGATTAAAATTACTCAAAAACAAGAAACTTAAAGACCAGCTTTATAAATGGCAGAGTGCCTTAAAGGATTTTGATGCTCAATATAATCGTGTAGAAATCAAGATAGATCAGGATATAATCCCTTATTTGAATAAAAATTACGCTTTAAAAGATATAGATAAATACGGCGCTTTAAATTGGAAAGAAGAATCAACTTTAAAAGTGAAAAAGTATGATATATTTAATGATATCGAGTTCGAAAATATTTTAGACGATTATTTATATAGGATTAATAGTTGTAAAAAGAACATTGACAGTATTGAACAAATAATTGATGAAATTTTAAAAGAAACTCGTTAAACCAAAGTTTTGATGAACATCAAAAACTACATAAACGGAAAATTTGAGAATCCAATTCAAAACAATTGGATAGACAACTATAATCCAGCCAGCGGTGAAGTGTATGGTCAAATCCCTAATTCGTCTAAAGCAGATATAGAAGAAGCATATAAAGCAGCTAAAACTGCTTTTAAAACTTGGTCTAAAACAACACTTGAAGAACGTAGCCGAATCTTAATTAGGATTTCTGAATTACTTGAAGAGCACCTAGAGCATTTTGCAGAAGCTGAAAGTAAGGACAACGGGAAACCAATAATCCTAGCTAAATCAGTGGATATTCCCAGAGCAGCCAGTAATTTTAGATTTTTTGGTAATGCCATTACTCAATTTGCCAGTGAAAGTCATGAGAGTGTTGGTCAGGATGCCATTAATTACACCCTGCGCCAGCCCATTGGCGTTGTAGGCTGTATTAGTCCTTGGAATTTACCGCTATATCTATTCACTTGGAAAATCGCCCCTGCTATTGCCGCAGGGAATTGTGTGGTTGCTAAACCAAGTGAAGTTACGCCTTTAACAGCGTATTTGCTAGGTGAAATTTGCACTGAAGCAGGATTGCCAAACGGTGTATTGAATATTGTTAACGGTCTTGGTACTACAACAGGCCAAGCCATTATTGAACATCCAGACATCAAGGCTATAAGTTTTACTGGTGGTACGGCAACAGGAGCGCATATTGCCAAAACTGCAGCACCAATGTTCAAAAAGCTGTCATTGGAATTGGGCGGTAAAAACCCAAATATCATTTTTGCTGATTGTGATTATGAGACTATGCTCGAAACGACGGTACGCTCATCCTTTGCCAATCAAGGTCAGATCTGTTTATGTGGTAGCCGTATTTTCATTGAGGAATCCATTTACGATAAATTTAAAACCGACTTTGTAGCTCTGGTAAAACAACTCAAAGTTGGTCATCCCAGTGCACCAGATACAAATATTGGCGCCTTGGTGTCCAAACCACATCTAGAAAAAGTAAAACGTTATATAGACATTGGTAAGGACGAGGCTGGAACAATTCTATGTGGTGGAAATGAAGTAACGGTTGCAGGATACGAAAGTGGTTATTACCTAGAGCCAACGGTTATTGAAGTTACGACGGACGAATGCCGTGTAAACCAAGAAGAGATTTTTGGCCCTGTAGTGACTATAATGCCTTTTAAAACAGAAGAGGAGGTCTTAGATATGGCCAACAAGGTGAAGTATGGTTTATCGGCAACCTTATGGACAAACGACCTTAAACGAACCATGAGAATGACGCAAGCCTTACAAGCCGGAATCATCTGGGTTAATACTTGGATGCTACGCGATTTAAGAACTCCCTTTGGTGGCGTTAAGGCTTCTGGAGTAGGCCGTGAAGGTGGTTTTGAAGCGCTTCGGTTTTTTACCGAACCCAAAAACATTTGTATAAAATATTGACGACTTGTTGTTATGCTGAATTAATTTCAGCATCTCATTATAATTTGAATTAACCGTAAAAAGATTCTGGATCAAGTTCAGAATGACAAAAAAATGGACTTAAACTTAAATAACAAAAACGCCCTGGTTTGTGGCAGTACACAAGGCATTGGTAAAGCTACAGCGCTGGCTTTAGCTGAAGAAGGAGTTAACATCACATTGCTGGCCAGAAACGAAGACCGTCTCAAGGCAGTATTAAGTGAATTGCCTTCCCATGGAAGTCATAATTATATTGTTGCCGATTTTTCAAATCCCGATACCTTAAAACAACAATTAGGATCTAAGGGAAACTACCATATCCTAATAAATAATACTGGTGGGCCTAAAAGTGGCTTGATTCATACCGCTTCAACGGATGAATTTATTAATGCGTTTAAAATGCACGTGGTCTGCAATCAGATATTGGTTCAGCATTGCTTACCTTTTATGAAAACTGAAGGCTTTGGAAGGATTATTAATGTTATTTCAACTTCAGTAAAAGAACCGATTCCCGGTTTAGGCGTTAGCAATACCATACGTAATGCGGTAGCCAATTGGGCAAAGACGTTGGCTGGAGAATTAGGGGAATATGGTATAACGGTAAACAATGTACTGCCAGGGTTTACAGATACGGCACGATTGGACCAAATCATTAAGATGAAAGCTCAACGCGAAAATATGTCGGAAAAAGACATGGCAGAACTGATGAAATCCTATGTGCCAGCCAAGCGTTTTGCAAAACCAGAAGAAACTGCTGCGGCAATAACATTTCTAGCAAGCGAATCAGCAGCTTACATCAACGGAATAAATCTTCCTGTTGATGGTGGACGTACAAAATCTTTGTAACTTTAGACAAGTTCAATTAAATTAAACAACATGAGTAAAATCTATCCACCCATCAATTTTAAATCTTGGATTGAAGACAACCGTCATTTACTAAAGCCACCTGTTGGCAATAAGGTAGTCTGGAAAGACGGTGATTTTATTGTTATGGTGGTTGGCGGACCTAACAGCCGAAAGGATTACCACTACAATGAGACTCCAGAGTTTTTCTACCAAATTGAAGGCGATATCGTATTAAAGGTTATTGAAGACGGTAAGCCTAAAGACATCACAATCAAGGAAGGAGAGATATTCTTATTGCCCCCAAAAGTACCACACTCACCGCAACGTGGAGCAAATACTGTTGGCTTAGTGATAGAATACCCAAGGGACGAAGGGGTTAAAGATGCTTTGATGTGGTTTTGTGAAAACTGTTCCACCAAGCTCTACGAGGAAGATTTCACTTTAGAGAATATTGAAACGGATATGCCTAGCATTTTTGATAACTATTACGGAGATTTAGGTAAACGTACCTGTCCAAATTGTGGCAGTATTATGGAGCCTCCCAAAAAAGTGCAAGTCCATGACTAAGAAAAAACTTAGAATTAACGGTCATTCGCACCTACTGCCCTATCCAGAGGAAATTCCTGATTTTATGAGGGACAAAGGTATTTTCTGGGTAGATAAAGATCGTAAATTCATGCTCCAAAAGGATTGGAATCGTCCCATAACCGATTCTAGCTTTTTTCTTAATGAAAAGCTAGAATGGATGGAGCATTTTAAGATTGACCATGCTGTGGTTCTTAATCTATCACAACTTTATGGTAACGGCCTTCGATTGGAAGAAATGAAACAAGCCCTTAGGTTTCAAAATGATTTCAATGCTAGGATTCAGCATGATAATCCCAGTAAATTTACCTGTGGTTTTGTCGTACATCCAGGTTTTGTTAGAGGCGCTTGTTGGGAAATTGAGCGTTGTGTAGAAGTTTTAGGAATGCAATTATTGTGTTTACCAACGCATTACATGGATACCATAGGAACTTGGCGTTGTATTTTTGACGAGGAAAATGAACCTATTTTTGAATTAGCTGACCAATATAATCTAGCCGTGGAAATCCACCCTTATGACGGTGAAAAATTTATAAAGCTCGAAAATACGTCTTGGCGTTTCCATTTAATTTGGATGTTAGCGCAATGCGCCGATGCTTATCACTTCTTAACTCTAAACGGCTATTACGAAAAGTACAAAAATATGCGCGTTTGTTTTGCACATGGTGGACAGTTGGCGCAAATCAATTTAGGTCGCAGAATTCAAGGTTTTGATGGCCGACCCGACTTATTTGAAGGCAAGGTACACCCACGAAAGGCCGTTGGACACAAAAACATCTTTTTTGATACGCTGGTGCACGACACAAATAGTCTGGACTTATTGATTAGAAACCAAACATCCAAACAAGTATTAATGGGGCTTGATGACCCCTACCCTCTTGGCGAAATGGAAAGCGTTCAACAATCTTCTTATCCTGGTAAAATTTTGGATCTAGCTATAGAACGTAATATCATTACCGAACAAGAAAAAGGTGAGATCTGGGAGGACAATGTTATTCAGTGGCTATGCGGTGATGATGAAGATGCCAAAACAAAATTGGTGAACAGAATTATTGGCTAATGTATTTTTTACCGGAAAAGTTAGACCATTACATTGTATCGCATTCGGAGAGTGAACCAGAATTACTACAAGAACTCACACGCGAGACCTATCAAAAAGTATTGCAACCTATAATGCTTAGCGGTCCTTACCAAGGTAGGGTTTTGAGTATGCTATCTAAACTTGTGAGACCAAAAACCATACTCGAGATTGGTACTTTTACAGGCTACTCCACCTTATGCTTGGCGGAAGGTTTATCACCAGATGGCAGCATTGACACTATAGACATCAATGAAGAATTAACAGACTTTCAAAGAAAGTATTTTAATAAGTCTGGCCATGGTTCAAGAATTCATCAACATACGGGAAATGCCATAGACATTATACCTCAGCTTCATAAAAGGTATGATCTTATTTTTATAGATGCAGATAAACCAAATTACCCGAACTATTTTGAGCTTACGATAGACAAACTAAATTCAGGTGGTATTCTCTTATCCGATAATGTGTTATGGCATGGTAAGGTAACTCAGCCTTTGGAAGCAAAAGACGCGTCCACAAAAGCTGTTTTGGATTATAATACCTTACTTAAAAACGACAAACGTGTAGAATCCGTTATCCTTCCTGTACGAGACGGTTTAACGATTAGCCGAAAGCGATAATTACTTCATTTTGCGCTTAATTGAACCCGAGAAATCTTCAATCTCGTCCTTCACTTCATTAAGCTCTTGCTCAATATTCTTTGCCACACCATCGGTATCCATAATATTATTCTCTTGAGCACTTTTGGTCACTTCATGTTTAATATCGTTAGTAGCATCTCTTAGAGCACGCATACCTTTACCAAGGCCACGAGCGATATCTGGTATTTTGTCTGCCCCAAATACCAATACTACAATAAACAGTATAAATACTATTTCTGTACCACCTATGAATAATAATGTTGTTATGTGAATCACATTGCAAATATAGAGTGACTTTGGTTATAAAAAAAGCCAACTTTTTGGAGTTGGCTTTTTAAATTTAGTCCTTAATACTATTCTTAAAGCGATCAAACTGACTCTCTTGGACTTGTCTTGGCCATGAGTTGTTAGAGGTATCTACATCTGCTGTTTCAAAATCGGGATCAACGTTAATAGCTATGATTTCCTTATCGCTAGCAATGGCTCGGCTAACCTCTTTATCGTTAAGCCTCCAAATTTGGGCAGGATAGGTTATTTTCTCCCTTGTGCCATCAGCATATTTGTACTCTACAATTAAAGGCATAACCAAACCTCCTGGCTTTTCAAACGTAACCTCATAGAAATATTTTGGAGTCGATTTAAGTTCCTTACGCTCATCTGGCGTAAGATTGTCCATAATATATTCCTTAACCGTTGGTAAATTTTCTAGAGCCTCAGGGTTATTCATAGCTTCTTCATACCCTTCTTCACCTTCGGCAACAAAATAGACAATATCGTCTGGGTCTATTCCAAATCGCTTGTAACGCTCAGCCAAACGCTTGCCATTTTCATTGGGCTTGCTTGTAACAATGTACTTCTTAACTTCCTTTACCCCAATATCGGTGTAATCCGTGGTGTAGAACCAACCTCTCCAGAACCAATCCAGATCAACGGCTGAAGCATCTTCCATCGTTCTGAAAAAATCCTCAGGCGTTGGGTGCTTAAATTTCCAGCGGTTTGCATATTCCTTAAATGCATAATCGAAAAGCTCCCTTCCCATAATGGTTTCACGCAAAATATTCAATCCTGTCGCAGGCTTGGCATAAGCATTACTTCCAAATTGATACGTATTTAGTCCCTTAGTCATAATTGGAGCAATAAAGTCTTGATCGCCTCCCATATATCGCACTATATTTTTGGCCGGTCCACGACGTGAAGGGTATTTGGTCATTCCTGGTGACAAGGCTGAAGGATTCCATTCTCCAAAATCTTGTTCTGCCACATATTGCACAAAGGTGTTTAAGCCTTCGTCCATCCAAGTCCATTGACGTTCATCACTATTAATAATCATAGGGAACCAATTGTGACCAACTTCGTGTATGATAACGCCTATCATTCCAAACTTAGTTCTATCAGAGTAATTGCCATTTTCATCTGGTCGCCCAAAATTGTAACAGATCATAGGATATTCCATTCCCATAGGCGCATGCACGGAAATAGCCTTATGGTATGGATAGTCAAAAGTCATTCGCGAATAGGTTTTAAGGGTACTCGCTACAGTTCGTGTTGACCATTGTTCCCACAAAGGATTTCCTTCTTTGGAATATAGGGAAACCGCCATAACCTCTTTAGAGTCTAGCTTAACAGCCATCATATCCCAAATAAATTTTCTTGAGGTGGCGAAACCAAAATCTCTTACCATTTGCGCAGATAGCTTCCATGTTTTCTTATCCTTACTTTTGGTTTTCTCAGTTTTCCTAGCCTCTTCTTCGGTCACAATCATCACGGGTTTATCAAAGGACTTCTTAGCTTTGTTATACCGTTTCATCATTTCCTTGGTAAAAACCTCTTCCCTGTTTGTAAGATAACCTGTACCATCTAGGATATGGTCTGCTGGCACGGTAATATTAACATCAAAATTTCCGAAAGGAAGGGCAAATTCATCGCGACCCCAAAACTGAGAGTTTTGCCAGCCTTCCACGTCATTGTAAACTGCCATACGTGGATAAAACTGAGCCATGACGTAAATTCTATTGTCATTTTCTTCAAAATACTCATAACCGGAGCGACCTCCATCTTTTACATGGTCATTGATGTTATACCACCACTTAATTTTGAAGGAAAATTTATCCCCTGTTTTCATCGGTTCCGGTAGCTCTACACGCATCATCGTTCTATTAATGGTATAGGGTAAATCTTTATTGTTGATATCCTTGACGTGTTCAATATTGAATCCACCATCAAAAGATTCCTTCAAGTATGATCTCACCGCTCTGGAGGCTGTTGTTGCAGGACTAATTCCAGAACTACTTATTAGTGGTGTCTTACTGTCTCTTGCCCTCATATTTTGGTCGAGCTGTACCCACAAATAATTTAAAACGTCTGGTGAATTGTTGGTGTAGGTAATGATTTCATCTCCGTATAATCTCGCATTCTCATCATCAATCTCAATATCCATTTTATAGTCTGCCTGCTGCTGATAATAAGCAGGTCCTGGGGCGCCTGATCCCGTTCGGAACATATTTGGTGTTGCAAACTCGTCGTAAAGCTGTTTAAATTTATTCTGGTTAGTATGGCCAGGCTTTCTTTCTGGTGCTGTATCGTTTTGTCCTATAAGACTTGAGGTGATAAAGAAGGCACTGAAAATCGCGTACTTTAATAGTTTCATTGTAATAAATTAGGGTTGTACAAAATGATGCCTAAAATAGGGAATTACGGAAGTTTACAAACCTTTTTAATCAAAGTTTAACATGCACTCATCATTATCTCTTACTAAAAGAAAACTCTTGTTTTTATCTAATATCTTAAACCTAACAATATTCTGCTGGGTCTCAAAAACATCTAGAAGTATCTCATTTTTCATGGAAAGCGACTTTATATCTGAAATACCTAATATCTCTAGATAACAATAGGCAATATCATCCTTGTATTCTTTACCGATAAACTTAAATTTAACCTCCTTTCCATTAACCCACAGCTTAAGCTTAGCCTTAAGATAACGTTCCATAAGGGAATCAACGGATTCTGATTCATTTTTTACGGCAAGCGTTATCTCGTTGTTGTAGCGCTCCCTAAGAGCCTTTTCAAAATCGTCAATGAAAATCTGGCTTATAATTTGCAGAGCTTCCTCCTCCTCGGCATAAGTGACAGTGGTAACGCTGACATAATATTCATGCATGTCAGACACAGAGACTATTGCAGGGAATAGCAAAAGCAGAATATGATATTTAAGCCAAGACATAGTAATTATAGATTTTATAGCAATAATAATTCCAAATTTAGTTTTTAACGGAATCTATTCTTTGTTCGTTATACTCTTTTAATTTATTTTTAAGAAAATCAATAGCCTCTATGTCGTTTTTTCTTTGACACATAGGAAGAAACCCTGCCGATTCTTGGGCAAATAAAAAGAATTCGGTTCTAAAATTTTCCTTTAAGTTATCGGTTTCAAAAAGAATTGATTCGTACTCGCGCCTCAAACGTTCTGTGCATTTATCTTTATTGTCTAAAGCAACTATAGCTCTAAGTCTTTTAGTTCTACCACTTATTGTATTTAACAATTTGTGCAAGTTTACTCCCATACCACCGCCAAATGGACCTCCCATTATTGAGGCTGTAGTACCACCATCTGCATCTAACAACTTACGCTCATTTTGGGTCATGGGCAATTTAGTGCTTCCGGGCAAACCCAAATCGTAAAAGTTTATGGGTGGTTTAGCATCCGTATTTTCCAAATCCGACTCAAGGCTCCCAGTAAAAATCCTACCGACTATGACTTCATCTAACTGATTGATTTTTTCAACCAATACAACATTGAGTACTCCTTTTCTAATATCGGTTTGAGTGATGATAATTTCCTTATTCTCATACTTAAGACCAGATATGATTATAGTATCCTTTTCTTGTGCAGGTATGGTAAATTGTCCTGTTTCAGAGGAAATGTCATATTTAAAAGCTGTTTTGTTGAGGATGTGAAGACCCTCGGTGTCTTCCTCTGCTATTAATTGACCTTTAAGCTCTATCCGTTGTGCAATCCCATCAAAACAAAAAAATATAACCAAACTAAAAACTATGGCTTTAATTCCTTTCACGATTTTGATTTAAAAACGCTTGGCTTAATTGATTAATGCGCTCCAATAGTTGAATTTCCTTGTCTTTGGCAAATAGGTCATCAGCAATACCTTCAGTTTCCATAAAGGCAATAAAATCTTCCATTTGGTCTAATGGAATATCAAAATTTACATGCAAATAATTATAGCTATACTTTTCAAGCGCCCTTCTAAAAGGTGTTATTTCAAGGCGTTTTTCTTCTTGTGTTTTTTTACTGAGATCAACATTTGCGACTTGCTTAAGCAAAAACCCTGCTAGGTTCACAACATTGAGCATGTTATCTACCCTTGGATTGTATTCGTTAAAGGCTACATTCTCAGCCTCAGTTTTGTAATCTGGTGAAAACTCAAAGTCAGTTATATTATCCAAGCCAAAATAAACATAGTCCAAACTAACATTATAGGTTCTTACATTGTTTAAATCGGCATTGATGTTCCCGGTTAAACCAAAAGGTAGCAACACCACTTCATCCAATTTGTTAACCTCCTCAACCAAAATAACGGTCAGTCGTTTTGAACGTATGATATCTTCAGAAATTTTTACCGTAAAATCCTTGAACTGCAAAGCACTGAATTCTATGATATCATTCAGGGCCACATTAATTGAAAAATAGCCTTCCTCATCTGTAGTGGTCCCTTTATTTGATGATGTGTTAAAAACAGCTACACCTTCCTTATCCTCAGATGACACAATAATTTTACCGTTAATAAGGGTACGTTCAATATCTTGGGAGAAACCCAAAAAAACAAAACAAATGAAAATAAAAAGTAAATTTGTTTTCATATCATAAATTATGAGTTTAACAATTTCGGATATATTCTTTAATTCTCATAAAAATAGCCTTGTAAATGTTTGTTAAATCACATTTATGCTGTCTTTTTATAAATTACTAAAATCTTTAAAAATCCAAACACCTTTTCAATTTGAAATCTCTTATAATAGCTAGTACCTCTACCTTGCATGGAGGCACACCTTTAGAGTATCTTTTAGAACCGCTGAAAGACCATTTTAGCCATACAGAAGATATTCTGTTCATTCCATTTGCACAACCTGGAGGAATTTCGCACGACGCCTATACACAAGCTATCCAAACAGCGTTTGAACCCTTGGGTAAAACCATAATTGGCCTTCATACCTTTAAAAATCCGATTGAAGCAATTAAATCTGCGAAAGGCATATTTGTCGGTGGCGGCAACACCTTTGTTCTGGTTAGCCAACTCTATAAATTCAATGTTTTAGAACCATTGAAAAACGCCATTAGTTCCGGAACGCCATACCTAGGCACAAGCGCAGGAAGTAACATTTGCGGGCTTACCATGAATACCACAAACGATATGCCTATTGTTTACCCTCCGAGTTTTAAGACCTTAGGAATAGTGCCTTTTAATATCAATCCTCATTATATAGACCCAAACCCAAATAGTAAACATATGGGTGAAACACGCGAAACACGGATTAAAGAATTTCATGCCTATAACACCCAACCGGTTATTGGTTTGCGCGAAGGAAGCTACATAAAAGTGGAAGGAGACCGTCTTACCTTAATGGGTAACCTCGAGGCACGAATTTTTGAATGTGGCAAAGTACCTTATGAAATTGAGCCAAATGCCGATTTGAGCTTTTTGAAATAATACCTCTAAAAAAGCTAAGGGTCCGTAATTCAATTTTTTGTAATTTGAACACAAAATATTGAGCCATTGAGAAGGGGTGGATTTAAATTTAGACTTTTCATTTTTGTAGCCGTAGTTGCCTTTGCCTTTTTGAGAAAATGCAGCCAGGAAGAAGTAAATCCTTATACTGGAAAAACTCAAGCCATTTCATTGTCTCCCGAACAGGAAATTGCCATAGGCTTGCAAAGTGCGCCAGCGATGGCAGCACAACATGGCGGATTGCATCCGGACAATCGTTACCAAGCCCTTATAGACAATGTTGGTAATAAACTAGTTGTTAGCAGTATGGCTAAAGACACCCCTTACAAATACGAATTTCATTTGTTGGCAGATAACCGCACTATTAATGCCTTTGCATTGCCTGGAGGACAAATTTTTATAACCTATGCACTGTTTTCGCAACTTGAGAACGAAGATCAATTGGCAGGTGTCTTAGGTCACGAAATAGGTCACGTTTTGGGCAAACACTCTAATGAAAGAATTACCGATG
>CAZGDG010000028.1:10728-20236 GCA_964524415.1 uncultured Flavobacteriaceae bacterium | reverse complement strand
CCAACTGCTAAAAAACGGTAGAGGTGACGAATTGGAAAGCGATGAGCTCGGCGTGCAATTAATGATTAAAGCAGGTTATGACCCTTATGAATTAATAGGTGTCATGGAAATATTGAAAGCTGCAGCTGGTCCAAATCGGGTTCCAGAGTTTCAAAGTACTCATCCAGACCCTGAAAATAGAATCGAAAATATTAAAAAAGCCATTTCCAAATATGAAAAAGCATCCTAAAAATAGGATGCTTTTACCAACTAACTAACTCAAATAATTGTCTTAACTAGACATTTTTCTTAAAACGTTTCAAAAACTGTGCCGCTTCTGTTGCGTTAGTTTTTTCGGCATGTCTTAGGGCCGTAAGACCTTTATCGCAGGGACTATGAATTTCGGATCCTGCGGTGATAAGCACCTTGATCATGTCAACACGGTTATAACGTGCGGCATAGTGAATAGGTAGCATACCATTTGATTTTTGATTAACATCTGCGCCATTATTGATTAAGCGTTTAACCTCGTTAACATCTCCAGTGGCCACAGCCTTACACAAAGGCGTAATTTCCGATACTACGCTCGTAGCTGAAGATAAATGGTCTGAATAATGAAATGCATTGACATTACTGATTGAAAAGCCCAATGCTAAGGCTAATACGATTGCTGTTTTTTTCATGATGAAAGATTTAAAATTTAGTTGTTTACGTTTTTGATTATGCCTAATAGACGATTTTTATTTCTGTTTGTTACATTGCAAAAAATTATATAACATAATATTAACGCTTTGAAAACAAATATGTTAAGAGCATCCTAAATCCCATGTAGCCCTTAACGAAGGCATTACGAACTCATAAATATTAAATAATCCCATATTTTTTCTACTATCAAATAAGATTTGGTATACTAAGTCTTATCTTTGAATTGAACTAATACACGACCCATGAATAAGAAAGTGATTCTAATGATATTAGATGGCTGGGGCAAATCTCCGGACCCGAAGGTATCTGCCATAGATCATGCAAAAACACCTTTTATAGACGCACTTTATCATAACTATCCTAATGCCAGTTTAAGAACGGACGGCCTGCACGTTGGCCTCCCAGAAGGGCAAATGGGAAATAGTGAGGTTGGACACATGAACCTCGGTGCCGGAAGAATAGTTTATCAAGATTTAGTTAAGATAAATATGGCTGTCGAAAACAAGACCTTGGCCAAAGAGCCTGTTCTTGTTCAAGCTTTTGAATATGCCAAAGCCAATAATAAGAAAGTCCATTTTTTAGGTCTCGTTAGTGACGGAGGCGTACACTCTCACATTAAGCATTTATTCGGACTGTTGGATGCCGCCAAAGCTTATGGCCTTAAAGATGTTTTAGTTCATGCCTTTACGGACGGTAGAGATGTAGACCCAAAATCGGGCTATGGTTTTATTTCTGAATTAGAGGAACATTTAAAAGAGACCACCGGAAGTTTAGCTACGGTAACTGGAAGATATTATGCCATGGATAGGGATAAACGCTGGGAGCGGGTTAAGCTGGCTTACGATGCCTTAGTACATGGTAAAGGAGAACACACGAATGATATCCTGAAATCCATTCAACAAAGCTATGAAGAAGGTATTACCGACGAATTTATTAAACCACTAGTTATCGTAGACGACAATGGTAATCCAAAAGGGACCATAGAAAATAATGATGTGGTGATTTTCTTCAATTTTAGAACGGATCGCGGGCGACAGCTCACCCAAGCACTATCTCAAAATGATTTTCATGAGTACAACATGCATAAATTAAACCTGTATTACGTTACCATGACCAACTATGATGATAGCTTTAAAGGAATTCACGTGATATATGGTAAGGATAACCTATCAGACACCTTAGGTGAGGTTTTAGCAAAACACCATAAAAAGCAAATCAGAATAGCAGAAACTGAAAAATATCCTCATGTCACATTCTTTTTCTCTGGCGGAAGGGAGGAACCTTTCGATGGAGAAGTGAGAATACTGCGTAATTCCCCTAAAGTGGCAACATACGACCTAAAACCAGAAATGTCTGCTTATGAATTAAGGGATGCACTTATTCCTGAATTGAACAAGAAATCCGCAGACTTTGTATGCCTTAATTTTGCCAATGGCGATATGGTGGGCCATACTGGAGTTATGGAAGCTGCTATCAAGGCCTGTGAAGCCGTAGATGAATGTGTTAAAGATGTTCTAAATGCCGCCCTGGCCAATGACTACACCACCATTTTAATCGCAGACCATGGCAATTGCGAAACCATGATAAATCCAGATGGTACACCAAACACAGCTCATACGACCAATCCGGTGCCTATTATTTTAATTGATAAGGACTTAAAGCACATTAAAGACGGTATATTAGGTGACATAGCACCTACTATACTTGAGCTTATGGGCATAGAACAACCCAAGGCAATGACCCAGCACAGTCTTTTATAGTAAGCTTATATACCGTACCTTTGCATTTTAATTGAACGCCGCATGAATTTCCATGATAGACTGACCATTGCCATTGATTTTGATGGCACCATTGTAGAAGACGCTTACCCAAAAATTGGGAAAACTAGAATATTTGCTTTTGAAACCTTAAAACGACTTCAGCAAGATGGCCATAGACTTATTTTATGGACCTACCGCAGTGGCACAAAACTTCAGGAAGCTGTTAACTTCTGTAAAGACAATGGCATAGAGTTTTATGCTGTGAATGCGAGTTTTCCAGAAGAAAAATTTGACTACAGCCGAAGTCGAAAAATCCATGCAGACATCTTCATAGACGACAGAAATATAGGTGGTGTCCTCGGTTGGGGCGAAATTTACCAAATCATCACCAATGAAGTACCAGACATGAAGGCCGCCAAAAGAAAAGGTGGTATTTTTGGCTGGTTCAAATAGTTCTACATCATTTCAAAATAGGCCTTTTCTATACCTTCACGATGGTCTGGATGTGCAATAGAAACCAACGCTTTTATCCGTTCTTTTATGGTTCGTCCATATAAATCGGCAACACCATATTCTGTAACAACATAATGCACATGGGCTCTGGTGGTAACCACTCCAGCACCAGGTTTTAAAGAGGGCACTATCCGGCTTACACCTCGTTTTGTAACAGAGGGAAGTGCAATAATGGCTTTTCCGCCTTCACTTAAGGTTGCACCTCTTATAAAATCCATTTGTCCACCAACACCCGAATACATTTTAGAGCCAATGGAATCGGCACAGACCTGACCCGTCACATCAACTTCTACCGCAGAATTGATAGCAACCATTTTTGGGTTGAGCTTTATGATAGAAACGTCATTCACAAAATCCGAGGTTCGCATTTCAACAAAAGGATTGTCATGCACATAATCATAAAGACGTTGCGATCCCATGAGAAATGTTGCCATGGCACGTCCAGGATTAACGCCCTTACAATCACCATTGATTACATCCTTTAGGATTAAATCAATAACGCCATCTGAAAACATTTCGGTATGAAGACCTAAATCCTTGTGGTTATGTAGACGTGACAATACCGCATTTGGAATATTGCCTATTCCCATTTGAAGGGTACTTCCATCCTCAATTAATTCGGCCACATAATCACCTATTTTGGTTTCAATTGCTGTAGGTTCCGTTACCGGAAATGCAGGAAGTGGTTCGTCTACTTCTACAAACGCATCAATTTCGGTAACATGAATAATACCATCGCCAAAGGTTCGAGGCATTTGCTTATTTACCTGAGCAATTACATGATCTGCATTCTCTATAGCCGCTAAGGTAGCTTCAACAGACACACCCAACGAACAATAGCCATGCTTATCTGGAACAGACACATGGATTAAGGCCACGTTGATATCTACTATATTACGCTTAAAAAGTAAAGGCACCTCACTTAAAAAAACTGGCGTATAGGAGCCATTACCTGCCTTTAAGGTATGCCTAACATTACGTCCAATGAAAAAGGAATTAACATGGAAACTTTTGGCATATTCCGGATTGGCGTAAGGTGCTTCACCTTCGGTATGTAATTGGCATATTTCAACATTTCTCAATTCGTCATGCCTATCGGATAGGGCTTTAACCAATACCTGTGGAACCGCCGCCGCAGCTTGTAAATAGATTTTATCGTTAGATTTTACAATTTTCAGTGCCTCTTCGGCAGTCATGGTTTTGTACATCTTTTTTTTACATTTAAGATTACAAACTTAACCTACATAATCTTCAAAAAAACTGTCTTTTATCATGTTTTACATAAATTTAAAAATCGGTTAATTTGGCTATCTTTGCCCTTAAATTATAGCCTATGATTATTGTTAAAACACCTGAGGAAATTGAACTAATGCGGCAAAGCGCCCTAGTCGTCTCCAAAACGTTGGGAATGCTTGCCAAAGAAATAAAGGAAGGTGTTACAACGAATCATTTAGATGCCTTGGCAGAAGCATTTATAAGAGACCATGGTGCTATACCTGGCTTTAAAGGCTTGTATGACTGCCCTTCAACATTGCTCTGTAGTGTTAACGACGCTGTAGTTCACGGACTGCCAACGGATACTCCGCTCAAACACGGTGATATAGTGTCTGTGGATTGTGGTGCTTTAATGAATGGGTTTTATGGCGACCACGCCTACACCTTCGAAATCGGTGAGGTAGATTCCGAAACCAAAGAACTCATTAAAACCACTAAGGAGTCACTGTACGTGGGAATTGAACAATTTAAAATTGGTAACAGAGTGGGTGATGTTGGTTATGCCATACAACAGTATTGCGAGTCTCGCGGTTATGGTGTTGTAAGAGAGCTGGTAGGACATGGCATTGGCAGAAAAATGCACGAAGATCCCGAAATGCCAAATTATGGCCGCCGCGGCAAAGGAAAGAAGTTTATTGAAGGTATGGTTGTTGCCATTGAGCCCATGATAAATATGGGAACCCATAAAGTAAAGCAATTAAAAGACGGGTGGACTATAGTAACCCAAGACGGTAAGCCCAGTGTTCATTTTGAGCATGACGTGGCCCTTGTCAATGGCAAGCCAGAAATACTATCTACCTTTGCCTATGTCCACGAAGCCTTGGGTATCACCTCAAATGAAGAAGATTCATTTAGGGAAAAAGCACTCATATTGTGATAGACCAGCGTATTCTAGACATTGAACCTATTGAGATTGTTAAAGGTTATAAGGCACGCTTCTTGCATACGGACAGGATGACTTTTGCCTTTTGGGAGGTCAAAGCCGGACACGAGTTACCAATGCATCATCATGTGCACGAGCAAGTATCTCAAATTTTGGAAGGAGAGTTTGAAATGACCATTGGAGGTATGACCAAAATCCACAAACCTGGCTCCGTATTAGTTATACCATCCAACACGCAGCATCGTGGCCGCTCCATTACTGATTGTAAAATCTTAGACGTGTTTAGTCCTGTAAGGGAAGATTATAAAGCTATGCTGCCGTAGTAAGCCATGTTCAAGTTCATTTTAAATAGCGTACCAAGACCACTTCTTATCAGGCTCAGTTATGTTCTTAAACCAATTTTAGAACTGACCTTAAAAGGCAAAAACTACACAGATCCCATTGACGGTAAAAGTTTTAGAACCTTTCTACCCTATGGCTATGGAACGCAAAGACAGAACGTTTTATCGCCCTCTACCCTATCCCTTGAACGCCACAGGCTGCTATGGTTATATCTAAAAAATGACACCAATTTTTTCAGCGCGAAGCTTAAGGTACTCCATTTTGCACCCGAACAGTGTTTCTTAAATCGATTTAGAGCCATGGACAACTTGGATTATACCACGACCGATTTAAATTCACCGATTGCAGATGTAAAGGCAGATATTTGCCATTTACCTTTTGAAGATGATAGTTATGATGTGATTCTTTGCAATCATGTTCTTGAGCATATTTTAGACGATGAAAAAGCTATGAAAGAACTCTATCGCGTTTTGAAACCAGGTGGATGGGGCGTCTTTCAAATCCCACAAGACCTAAAGAGGGAAACCACGTTTGAAGACAATACTATAACAGACAAAAAAGAACGTACCAAAATTTTTGGCCAATATGATCACGTGCGTGTATATGGTCTTGATTATTTTGATAAACTACGTGCTGCTGGATTTAAGGTAGAAGCTGTAGACTACAGCAAAAATTTAACTGCTGAAGACATACACAAGTATCGGTTGGCGCCTGGAGAACTTATACCTTTCGTAAGGAAATAACAACTTAAACTTACTCAGGAAAGCCATTTAAACTGATGAAATCCATCTCATTGTTGGCATTGAGGTAAATGAAATAAGCTTTCAGCTCAGGGTGGTTTACCAAAAAAGATTTCACCTTTTCTACGCCCATGGCCTGAAATGTTGTAGCATAGGCATCTGCCGTCATACAATCGTTTGCAATCACCGATACGCTCAAAACATTAGTCTTTGTTGGATACCCTGTTTTGGTATTGATGATGTGCGCATAGCGCTGGCCATTTTCATCTACTTTAAATTTTCTGTAGGTCCCTGAGGTGGCCATAGCTTCATCTTTAAGCGTAATGGTTTTAGAGTACGTTTGTGTTCCGTCAAAATTAGGATCGTCAATTCCAATCAACCATGGCTGTCCTTTTTCCTTATTTATACCAGAAACCCTCATGTCTCCTCCAATGGTCACCAAGTAGTTATCTATACCTTTTGATTCTAAAAATTCGCAAACCACATCAACACCATAACCCTTGGCAATGGCATTAAACTCAATGTAAGTTTCTTTGGGTTTCTTAAGATTATTCCCAACAATCCCAACCCTATTCAGGCCCACATATTGCATTAAGCTATCTATGGTGGTACTGTCTGTAACAAATTTGTTCTCATCGGCACCAAAATTCCAGGCGTTAACCACATTACCAATTGTGGGATCAAAAACACCTTCAGAAAACCTATAAACCTCTTTTGAGGCTTTCAAAACCTTTTTAAAATGCTCATCTACCGTAGTGGTCTCGTTTCTGTTGATTTGGGATAACCTAGATTCTGGAATATAAGTTGACAGTGACATATTAACCACCTGAAATAAGCTATCGATGGCTTCAATGTAGTTTGTGCTCTCCTCATCATAATACAAAATGGAAAAATCCGTACCAAATACTGGACCTTGAAGTTTTACATTCTCTGTGGCCTTTGACGAACAAGCTACAACAATGAAGCCGAGAAAGACCATGAATAAAATTCTTTTCATATACAATTTAACTTTGGAGAAAAAAGGCCACGCAACTGCTAATTAAGATTCATTTCTATAACCTGGATACCATTGTATTCGATTAAATATTCCTCGTTTAGATACAAAGGCAAATCCTCTCCTTTGGGATTACCAAGTCCAACTCCTGCATAAAGCACCTTGGCATTTTTATCAAAAGCGTGCTTCTTAAAGGTCTCCATCCAAACCACATCATAATTATTCGGGTTTTCAGGAAGCATAACGGCTCTTACAATCACAAAAAAATAATGGTTGTTCTTATCGATGCAAACAAATTGCGGATGCCGCTTGAGCTTACTGTTAATGGCTACAAACTCAAAACCACGTTGCTCTAAATCCTTGCCAACATGATTCATGGCCAAATTATGAAGTTCTTGTTCTGTTAATGCCCTAGACATAAAACAAAGATACAAACTCTAACAGCAAAAAATAAATGCGAGAGTCTAATAACCCTTGTATATTTATAAACTAAAACCAGTTATGAAAAGCACCATGAATTACGGCAAATATTTCGGGCTGATTCTCTTACTAACCTTGTGTCATTGTAAAGCAAAAACCAACCTCCCAGATCCGCTCGAAGCCGACTGGAATGGTGAGAAGGTCTGTGAAGTCTTGGAAAACACACCTAAACTAAGGGTTTTAAAGTGTACCTTTCCGCCTAACGTGGGTCACGAACGGCACTACCACAGCCCTCACGTTGGCTATACCTTGTCCGGTGGTACGTTTAGGATTACGGATGCCAATGGCACTCGTGACGTAGACATCCCTACTGGATACAGTTTTACCAATGACGCCATTGAATGGCACGAAGTATTAAATATTGGTAATACAACAGCTGAATTCCTCATTATGGAATATAAATAAAAGTAGCATTTTGAGTTTGGCTTTGATTTTTCGTATATTCAATACTGAAAAAGAAAAAAGATAATGACAACGACACGATTTGATTTGGCCGTAAAAAAGCTTTACAAGGCTTTTCATAACAACACCTTAAACCCTGACGACTGCAAGCACTGTGCTGTTGGCAATATTCTTGATTGCTCGGATAGTTGGAAAAATTTAACCGATAGGCATGGTGCAGTGACGTTAAACTATGTTGGTCTAGTTAACCAAAATTTTTGGTAGGCGCTTCAATGGTTACACGCCTTTGGAATTATTACAGATTGAAAGAGCATTTCTTGAAGGTTGCGGCTATCTAGGTCTAAGCAAAGGGCGATTGATTCGTCCAAATGACATCAGCGATAAGGATATCTTATTCAACGGTTTATCTCATGTTGTAGAGTGCCTCTGCAAATTAGATAATATTGAGAATGTCATGGACTGCTCGGCACTATTCAAATTCGACAAAACCAAGGAATTGGCCGAAGTCTAACGGAATAACATATACAAACAAACCTATAAAAAAAGCCAACTTTAAGTTGGCTTTTTACTATTATCCTCCGAAATCATCGAATCTAATATGTTCATCTGGTATTCCAAAATCCTCTCCCATTTTTTGAACAGCTTGGTTCATCAATGGAGGACCACAGAAATACAATTCGATATCTTCTGGTGTTTCGTGGTGGTTTAAATAATTATCTATAACTACTTGATGGATAAATCCAACAAAGCCATCACCTTCTTCATCATTGATATCCTTTTTCACTTTCCAATTATCTTCTTCCAAAGGCTCAGATAAGGCCATGTAGAACTTAAAGTTTGGAAATTCCTTCTCTAGCTCCCTAAAGTGCTCTATGTAAAACAGCTCTCTTTTGGAACGACCACCGTACCAATAGGTTACGGTACGCCCAGTTTTTAAGGTTTTGAATAAGTGATACAAATGCGAGCGCATTGGTGCCATTCCGGCGCCACCACCTACATACAACATCTCACTCTCGGATTCGTTGATAAAGAATTCGCCATAAGGGCCTGAAATGGTTACTTTATCACCTGGTTTTTGAGCGAAGATGTAAGACGATGCTATTCCTGGGTTGACATCCATCCATTGATTCTTAGAGCGGTCCCATGGCGGCGTTGCAATTCTAACGTTCAACATAATCTCACGACCTTCAGCTGGATAAGAGGCCATAGAATAGGCGCGCTCTACGACTTCGTCATTTTTCATTACCAACGGCCATAAACCAAATTTATCCCATTCTTCTTGGAACTTATCGGGTTTATCGTGCTCTTCTGGGTGCGCGGTGATATCGATATCTTCATACTTTATGGTACAAGGTGGAATTTCAATTTGAATATAACCACCTGCCTTATAATTCATTTCTTCTGGAATCTCTACCACAAACTCCTTAATAAAAGA
>CAZGDG010000028.1:8244-10628 GCA_964524415.1 uncultured Flavobacteriaceae bacterium | reverse complement strand
CCTAAAGTTGACAATAGCGTACCTCCTGAGGCCACCTCTATAGTTTTTTCGCCATTTATGGTAATCTTTACCGGACCTGAAGGGGAAAGTTTTTGCTTTACCACCAACAATAAGGTGACTAAAAGTAAGGTTACCACTAAAAAGGCTGCTATGGTTGCTAAAACAGTACCAATGGTACTTGCGGCTAATATCATCATAACTAATTTTTATTTAAGTTGTCTACAAGACTAACCTCTGCCTTGGATTCAACTTGTTCTTCTTCTTTTTCTTTTTCAATCAATGCACTGGTCTCTTCTGGTTTCGCAGCTGGCTCATCGCCTCCGGTTAACATCCCACCAAAACTCATAAACCCAATAGCCATAAGTCCTGTGATGATAAAGGTAATTCCTAAACCTCTAAGTGCAGGTGGAACAGCAGAATATCTTATTTTCTCTCTAATAGCAGCAATAGCAAGTATGGCTAAAAACCAACCTATTCCCGAAGAGAAACCGTAATTAAGGGCGAGACCCAAGGTTTCAATTTCGCGGGATTGCATAAATAAAGATCCTCCTAAAATAGCACAGTTTACGGCTATTAACGGTAAAAAGATACCTAAGGAATTATAAAGGGAAGGCGAAAACTTTTCCACAACGATTTCAACCAACTGTACCATCGTAGCTATGGTAGCAATAAACATTATAAAGGACAGGAAACTCAAATCATAAGACGCATACTCTTCGCCTAACCATGATAAAGCGCCCTCTTGAAGTAAATACTGATCCAACAACCAGTTAAGTGGAACGGTTATGGTCAATACAAAAATTACGGCAGCACCAAGACCTACAGCCGTAGATACTTTTTTGGATACGGCAAGGTATGAACACATCCCAAGGAAATATGCAAATACCATATTATCCACAAAAATCGATTTAAAAAATAATTCTAAATGTTCCATTTTTTGTTCTATTCGTTTTAAGTAACCAACGACATGATAGCGTTGTTACTGTATGTTTTAGTCTTCGATTAAAGCTTTGTTTCTTGAACGCTGCACCCATATTATTAAACCTACAACAATAAGTGCCATAGGTGGTAATACCATAAATCCATTATTTTCATAACCGATAGCGTACAAGCCTGTTTTTTCAACGGGATCTCCAAGGACTTTTAATCCGAATAAGGTACCCGAACCTAGAAGTTCTCTAAAGAACCCAACTATTATCAAGATTACACCATAACCAAGGGCATTACCTATCCCATCTAAAAATGAACGCCATACACCATTACCTAAAGCAAAAGCTTCAAAACGTCCCATAATGATACAGTTGGTAATAATAAGTCCGATGAATACAGATAGTTCCTTGCTCAAGGCATACGAGAACGCTTTTAAAACCTGGTCTACTATGATTACTAAGGTAGCCACCACGATCAATTGAACGATGATTCTAATTTTAGACGGTATAATGTTTCGCATTAAGGAGATAACCACATTACCTACACCCATTACGAACAATACTGAAATTGCCATCACGATTGAAGGCTTCAATTGTGCCGTAATGGCCAATGCAGAACAAATACCTAAAACCTGAATAGTAATAGGGTTATTATCCGCTAAAGGATCTAAAATAAGTTTACTGTCTTTTTTCGATAAAAGTCCCATATACTATTAATTTAATGAATCAAAATATGATTTATACATCCTTACATCTTTTTGTAACATAGCCGATACACCATCACCAGTAATCGTAGCCCCTGCTAAAGCATCAACTTCATGGTCGTCCTTAATTGAATTTTTAGGATCGTTATTTCCTTTAGCAACCTTAATGCCTTTGAAGACATCACCATCCAAGAATTTTTCACCAGTGAAATCATCCATGAAATAGCGTTGCTTTATCTCAGCTCCCAAACCGGGAGTTTCACCTTTATGATCAAAGTAAACACCTTGAACAACCATGTCCTTGTCAAGGGCAACATAACCCCAAATGGCATCCCATAAACCTTTACCCCTTACAGGCACTATGTATACCTCTTTACCGTCCTTCTCGCCAACAAAAAGCGGAAGTCTGCGCTCATAATCTGGATTTTTAGCCTTAGCTGATTCCTTTTTGATGTCAATCAGGTATGCTTGGTCGTCCTCAGTAACGTCACCGCCTTGAATAACATACTGTTTTTTGATGTATTTATTAAATTCTTCCTCTACGATGTCAGTAGGAATAAATTCTACATCATTTGCTCCAGTATTATTGTTTACGCCGAGTGCATAGAGAATATTTTGTTGTTTCTCGTAACGCTCGTTGGCTTTTACCAAAGGTTTTAATCCTGAAGCTAAACCAGCCAAAATCGCACCTACCACAACAACCATTGCGATAGCAAAAATGACCGTATAACTGTTTTTTTCTGTATCGATT
>CAZGDG010000028.1:0-8144 GCA_964524415.1 uncultured Flavobacteriaceae bacterium | reverse complement strand
TGCCAAAATGGAACACTCATTAAACCATAGAACTTACTGGTCTCACCAATCCAACCGGCATCAACAACACCGTTAAATATAAGTCCCATAACCAAAGCACCAATGATGGTACTTAACATAATACGCCAGCTTCCTATTTTAGTAAATATTAAAAACAAAGCACCGATAATAATCAGGAATTTTGAGGTTTCTCCCACCGAACCTGGTATTAAACCCCAGAACATGTCCCAATAACCAATGCCAGCAAGGTCCGTATTCTGAGCATAGGCACCTAAAAGGGTTTCTCCTGAAATAGCATCTGGTGTACCAGCGCGCTCTACTGCACCATGAACCCAAACCTTATCTCCAGACATCCAAGTAGGATAGGCAAAAAACAGAAAAGCTCTGATGGTTAAGGCCGGATTTAAAATATTCATTCCCGTTCCACCAAAAACTTCTTTACCAATAACCACTCCAAATACAACGGCCACAGCAAGCATCCAAAGCGGAATATCAATAGGAACAATTAAAGGCACCAACATCCCTGTAACTAAGTATCCTTCTTCAACCTCATGTCCTTTGATTATTGCAAAAATGAACTCGACGCCCAAACCAACGCCGTAGGATACAATAACCAGTGGCAGAACAGTCCAAGCTCCCAAAATAAGATTATCCCAAGTCCAAAATGTAGACCCTAAGAAACCGTGAGACGCTTCTATTTCACCTAAAGCCAAATAATGCTGATAGCCAGCATTAAACATACCAAATATCAAACACGGAATGAGCGCAATAATCACTGTGTTCATGGTACGCTTTAAGTCATCGGCTGCTTTGATGTGCGTACCACCATGAGTGGTCTCATTCGGTGTATATAGAAAAGTAAATAAGGCATTGAAAGCGGGTATCCACTTTTTGTCCTGATTTTTAACTTTAAAATTGTGTAAATTTTGTTTTAATCCCATTTTCTATATGTTTTTCATAGCGTTTTAGAAAAGCTTGATGATGGAGTAAGCTTACCCGATTTCTTCAAGCATTAAATCTAATCCTTCTCTTATAATTTTTTGATGAGGCTGTTTTGATACACAAATGAACTCAGTTAGCGCAAAATCTTCTGGCGCAACTTCGTACATACCCAAAGCCTCCATTTCGTCTAAATCTTTGTACATGCAGGCCTTTAAAATTTGTAAGGGGTATATATCTAAGGGAAATACTTCCTCATAGCTTCCCGTGACTACAAAAGCCCGATGCTCACCATTTGTATTGGTGTTTAAATCGTATTTCTTTTTTGGTGTCAACCAAGAAAAGGTCAATGCTCTTGTGGTAGACACTTTATCGAAAACTGGCTTGTTCCATCCAAAGAATTCGTAATCGTCTCCTTCCGGTATAACCGTAATAACATTGTTGTAATAGTCTAGATAACCATCAGGACCAACCTGCTTTCCGGTTAACACATTACCGGAAATTATACGATCATTACTATCCTTTTCTACGCCTTGGTCATAAATCATCGTTGCGACTTCAGCACCAATCTTGGTCTTAAAGTACCGTGGTTTTTTAACCGAGGAGCCTGCTAAGGCAACCATACGTTCCGCATTAAACTTACCTGTTAACAACAACTCCCCAATAATCACTAAATCCTGGGCGTTTAAAGTCCACACAGTTTCTCCTTTATTAACAGGATCTACCTTATTGATCAATGTCCCAACATTTCCGGATGGATGTGGACCTGAGACGTGATGAATGGTTACATGATTTAAAGAAGCTAAGGGACTCTGCGAACTTTTACCTACCGAGACATGAACAGAGCCATCCGTAAGTTTGGAAAGCGCGGTAACTGCCGCCTGTAGTTCGGCCTCCTTGCCCGATAACACATAGTCTAAATCAGCCGCTAAAGGAGCACTGGCATAACCCGAAATAAAAATACCTTTAGGGGTATTGTTAGGATTAGCAATGACATCATAGGGCCGTTGTTTTATAAACACCCAACAGCCAGACTCCAATAAATGCGCCTTTATGGCATCTGCATCAGCATTTAAGTCAAATGCACCATGGTCTAGATAGGTTTGTTCTTTATCTGCCGTAATTTTTATACCCAGAATACGACGTCTTTCACCACGTTTTACTTCAGAAACTTCTCCAGAAACTGGAGACACAAACTTCATCGCTTCGTTGTCCTTATTGTAGAAAATAGTTTCACCAGCTTTGATGTGCGTGCCCTCTTTGGCAACAAGTTTAGGAATAATGCTGTGGAAATCTTGAGGTTGTACAGAATAAAAATTACTTTTAATGGCGTTTTCCGTGACCGTCTCGGCCGCACCAACTAACTTTATATCTAAACCTTTCTTAATTCTTATGTCTTTTGACATCTGTGTTAAAGATTAGTTATCTAAAAATCCGTGCAAATTTAAGAATTAATGATTAAATAAATTTCATAATAAAACATCTTTTTTATTTATAGTGATTATAAATAACTTTAATAGGTTTAGGGCATAGAATTTGATTATCTTTAAGGGTTTATTTGCTAATAATGACAAAAACAACATTTATTTTTAGTGTATTGCTTCTTATTCCAAGTGTGATTCTTTCACAGGCCGTAGAAGTTCCTCCACCAGATTTTATTAAGACCATTCAATTTAAATCCAATACGACTCAAGGACAATTACCGGTGCTCCGTTTGGGCGAACCCTTAGTATTGGAATTTGATGCCCTAAACGCCAATGAAGAAGACTTCTATTATGTGATAGAACATTTTAACTATGATTGGACACCGTCCGTTTTGGCAAAAGCAGAATACCTACGTGGCTTAGATAATCAGCGCATCTTGGATTATTTCAACTCCTTTAATACCTATCAAATTTACTCGCATTACAAGCTGCAAATTCCCAATCTTCAAACGAGAGCTTTACTAAAAACGGGAAATTACATGATCTCCATTTACGATGATTATGGCGAATTAATGTTTAGCCGAAAGTTTATGATTTACGAAGATTTGGTCAATGTTGGTGTTCAGATCAAGCGGTCTAGAGATGTTAAGGTTATTGCCACAAAACAATCGGTAGATATAGCTATATCAACCAGTATTATAAATTTTAATAACCCGTTAGAAACGGTAAAAACCTTAATCATTCAAAATAACAACCTTAACACGTCCATTACTGGTCTACCGCCGCAGTATACGATAGGAAATCAATTGATTTATCGGTACGATACCGAGACAGCATTTTGGGGCGGCAACGAATATTTGTTTTTTGAAAATAAAGATGTCCGTGCGGCCAATGTGGGTGTACAATTTATAGACCTAAAGGATATCTATCACAACTACCTATTTACAAATGAAGCCCGAAAAGGCAGGCCCTACACCTACAACCCAGATATTAATGGCAATTTTCAAATCACGGCCATCGACCGCACAGATGTGTCCACTGAAGCCGATTATACCATGATTCATTTTTCCTTACGGCACGATGAATTTTTAGATAAGGATGTTCATATTTATGGCAACTTTAATGCCTTTGCCATAGAGCCACTTACAAAAATGACCTATAATTCAGAAGCCGGAATTTACGAAAGTCAAATGCGCCTTAAGCAAGGATTCTACAACTATAAATATGTTGCTGTTGACAAAACTACAGGAGAGCTGGATGAAGGGGCCATCAGTGGCAATTATTGGGAAACCGAAAACAATTACAAGGTGCTCGTTTATTACAGGGACCTCGGTGCAAGATATGACAGACTTATAGGCTATGGCGAAGCAACCTCCGTTGATATCTCCAATTAAAACAAGTGAATAAATACTCTGACCGAACCAAAGACTCTAGTGCATAATACCCTAGTTATTTGAACTTTCATCGATTTTTTTTAAATTTTGTTAAAATCAGGCACTTAGATTTGTAAAATATAAGGCTTGATTGAAAAATTATGTTATTTTAGTTCATAATTTCTAAATCATTTATGGTACAACAAGTTACAAGCGGCATCAAAATTTCCGTAGAAACTAATTTCGAAGGGACCTTTTATAAAAACTATAAGGTGCATTTCGCTTTTGGTTATAAAGTAACTATTGAGAACCAAAGTAAAGACGCCGTTCAGCTCAATTCAAGACATTGGCGCATATTAGATGCATTAAATAATGAGGAGATTATTGAAGGCGAAGGTGTCATCGGAAAAAAACCCGTAATAAAGCCTGGAGAAAAACACGTCTATAATTCAGGCTGCCTTTTAACCTCTCCTTTTGGAGCCATGCAAGGACACTATAACATGGTCAACTTTAGCAAGGCCAGCAAATTCAAGGTTTTTATTCCTACCTTCAAACTCAGTGCGCCATTTGCACTCAATTAAAATAGAACTTGTAGTCCTCCCTTATTTCTCAGTTACTTTTCGTGGCCACGGTACATAAATGTTGCATGTTCTAAAGCTTACGTAAAGTTCAATTTCCATGGTTTGAGGGACCAAAATAGTAAATAGCATCACCTTGCTGACGTGCAACACACATTTCTACAGATTTTCTTAACGTTTTGCAGTCTTTATTACTCAGTAATGAACCCTAAAATTTGTACCTTTGCACTTTCAAAAAACAACAAACTTTTAATAAACAACAGACCATGGGAAAAGGATTTTTTAACGTTCCAATCGCCGTAAATGAGCCAGTAAAGTCGTATGCTCCAGGCTCTCCTGAACGCGAGGAAGTATTAGAGACATATAGAAACATGTACAACAGCCAGATTGAAGTACCGCTCTATATAAATGGTGAGGATGTGCGCACCGGAAACACCCAAACCATGTCGCCACCTCATGATCATCAACACAGCGTTGGATCATATCATCTCGCTGAAAAGCATCATGTTGAAAAAGCTATTTCAACCGCTCTTGAAGCACGCAAAACATGGTCCCAACTCCCTTGGGAACAACGTGCTGGTATATTTCTTAAGGCCGCAGAACTTATTGCTGGTCCTTACCGCGCAAAAATAAATGCGGCAACCATGATAGCGCAATCCAAAACCATTCATCAAGCTGAAATTGATGCTGCCTGCGAACTTATAGACTTTCTAAGATTTAATGTACAGTTTATGAGTGATATTTACATGGAACAACCCGAAAGCACTTCTGATGCCTGGAATCGCGTAGAATATAGACCTCTAGAAGGCTTTACCTATGCGGTAACGCCTTTTAACTTTACGGCCATTGCTGGAAATTTACCAGCATGTATGGCTTTAATGGGTAATGTGGTGGTTTGGAAGCCAAGTGATAGCCAAATATACTCGGCAAAAGTGGTCATGGATGTATTTAAAGAGGCTGGAGTCCCAGATGGTGTTATAAATGTGGTCTTTGGCGATCCTGTTATGATCACCAAAACGGTGCTTAACAGTCCAGATTTCTCAGGCTTGCATTTTACTGGTTCTACCTTTGTATTTAAAGAATTATGGAAGCAAATCGGTGAGAATATCCATAATTATAAAACCTATCCAAGAATCGTTGGGGAAACTGGCGGTAAGGACTTTATTATTGCTCACCATACCGCAGTACCGCAACAGGTCGCTACGGCTATAACGCGCGGAGCATTTGAGTTTCAAGGTCAAAAATGTAGTGCAGCCTCAAGAGCCTATATCCCAAAAAGCATGTGGCCAGAGGTGAAAGAGTTAGTGATAAAAGATGTCAACAGCTTTAAGATGGGCTCTCCAGAAGACATGTCCAATTTTATAACAGCGGTGATTCACGAAGGGTCCTTTGATAAATTGGCAAAGTATATAGACCAAGCTAAGGCTGATGATGATGCCGAAATCATCGTTGGCGGTGGCTATGACAAATCTAAAGGCTACTTCATTGAGCCAACGGTTATCGTAACCACGAACCCTAAATACGAAACCATGTGTACGGAGCTCTTCGGACCGGTCATTACAATTTATGTCTATGATGACAAGGACTATTCAGAAACATTGAAGCTAGTAGATGAAACCAGTGAATATGCACTTACTGGTGCCGTGCTTGCTACAAGCAGATATGCCATAGACGAGGCTACGAAAGCCCTGGAAAATTCGGCCGGAAACTTCTACATCAACGACAAGCCCACAGGTGCCGTTGTAGGCCAGCAGCCATTTGGTGGCGCCAGAGCCTCAGGAACTAATGATAAAGCAGGTAGCGCTCAAAATCTATTACGTTGGGTATCGCCAAGGTTAATCAAAGAAACCTTCGTTTCACCAACGGATTACAGATATCCCTTTTTAGGTTAACGCCCTAAACAACTCATCTTTAAATCCTTAAAAGCCTCGACTTTTAAGGATTTTTTTTGCCTTTCATAGAAATGACCCTCTCAAGGTATCATGGCCATGGGATTTATTTGTATCTTTTGTAAAATTATTTAAAGCCCATTCTTATGATAAAAAAATACCTTTTCCTTGTACTGCTTTGTCCTCTATTTGTAGCAGCTCAAACATTGATTACAGCAACCGAACCTGTTGATCTATCCATTTATGACGGCACACCAAGTACGGCTGGTCAGGGCGAATACCAAGTTTTCCTTGGAACTGATAATGTGCTGGACAAACCGATTATTTTTGTAGATGGTTTTGACCCTGGAGACACTAGGGATATTACCACTATTTATAATTCCCTTGAATACACTAGCACTAGTGGCACCCAAAACCTTGCAGACATAGTTAGAGCCGAAGGTTTTGACCTCGTCATCTTAAATTTCCCCACCTATGTGAATGGCGATGGGGCCACAATTGACGGAGGGGCCGATTTCATGGAACGAAATGCGATGGTCTTGGTAGAATTGATTGCCACGATTAACGCGGATAAAGCAGGGAATAGTGGCGAACCAAACGTTATTATTGGGCCAAGTATGGGTGGCATCATTTCAAGATATGCCCTAAACTACATGGAAGCTAATTCTTTAGATGCCGATACACGCTTATTTATTTCGTTTGATTCACCTCACCTCGGAGCCAATATCCCTATTGGACTACAACACCAACTTAACTATTTAGCGTTTAACAATTTAAACCCAGTGGTTGAGATTCAACCCCTCATAACCGATTTTTTAAATTCTCCAGCAGCAAGACAATTGTTAACGGACCATTTCGAAGCACATCTATTAGCGGGAAGTGCTGTGGAATTTGACCCTAACTTAACCTTACCTGCACCGCACCCTTACAGAACAACGTTTCAAAATAGAATTACCTCATTTACGGCAGATGGATTCCCGTCTAACGTAAGAAATGTCGCTATTGTTAATGGCAGCGGCATAGGAAGCCCGTACTTTGCAATAGGCAATAGCGGCACGACCGTAAATCCAGGTTTTACGGTAATGGACGCTACCTTTACGGCTCCATCGTTCCTTGGCGATGTCGTTATAGATTTAGATATCAATTTTACGCCGATGATGAATACAACGGCAACGGTTTCCAATATAATAATTGATCCTCCTATTTTCCCTGCAGTAGTTTCTAATGCCCAGAGTCAAGCCTTTGAATTGGTTAGTGGTATTGATGCAGCACCTGGAGGATTATTTGACCTGTCATCCCTAACTGGCGCTGTGGGTGGAGACCCCTTAGCTAACGACTTTATTAATGCACTACAAGTTGATAAATTCAATTTTATTCCGACGGTAAGTGCCTTGGCTTTGGTTATTACGGATGATACACCTGTAGATTGGTATCATAACATTGATTTAAGTGGCTCTAGGGCAACTACCAATGAAACACCATTTGACAACACCTTTATACCGGACGAAAACGAACCACATGTGCAATTAACGGAAGCTAATGTAACCTTTGCACTCACCGAAATACTAACACCACCTTTAAGCACAAGCGATGTCGCGTCGTTTGAGTTAAGGCTGGAAAAAAATCCTGTGCAATCAGAGTTGGTATTGTTAACGTCAAAGCAGTCTAATGCTACAGCGACAATTACCGACATAACGGGAAAGAGAGTGTTACAATCGGATTTAGTGCTCTCTAACCGTACGGTGCTTCCTTTAAACCTAAAGTCTGGTTTTTACATACTGCAACTCTCAACCGAAGATAATAGTGTTGTTATCAAAAAATTCATCGTAAACTAAGAAGTTACCGTGATTAAAAAAGGCCTCTGAAAAGAGGCTTTTCTATTTATATTTCATCGGTAGGTGTACAATCTTTTTGGTATCAAAAAAAGCCTCTTCAAAATAA
>CAZGDG010000027.1:1499-32205 GCA_964524415.1 uncultured Flavobacteriaceae bacterium | reverse complement strand
TGACCGGAGAGCCCAGGGAGTTCAGAGCCCATTTTACCTTGAAACGATAAAAAATTATGAGATTAAGAACATTTTGGTTAGTAGCTTTATTAACAATTGTATTGGCTGATTTTAGTGAAGCCCAAGAAGGAATACCTATATATTCCGATTACCTTACAGACAATTACTATTTAATTCATCCTTCCATGGCTGGAGTAGCTAATTGTGCTAAAATAAGAATGACAGCCCGTCAGCAGTGGTTTGGTGTAGATGACGCCCCGAGTTTGCAAACGTTGAGTATAAATAGCCGTTTAGGTGATTCTCCCGTTGCTCTTGGAGGTATAATGTTCAATGATGAGAATGGTTTTCATTCTACACAAGGGGCTTATGCAACTTTTGCTTATCATTTAATGTTTTCGAGAAATGAAATAGATTTAAATATGTTATCGTTTGGTTTAAGTGCTGGATTTTTACAGTACAAATTAGATGAAACGAGTTTTTTGGCACCTGGAGATTTTGATGCCTTAATTGCAGGAATCGAGCAAAGTGCTACCAATTTTAATGTGGATTTTGGATTTTCTTATCATTTTATTGATTTCTATGCACATTTTACGGTTAAAAATATTCTAAATAATGAAGGCATAAATTTTAACGATCAAGGGTTTGAGTTTGATAATTTAAGAACCTATTTGTTTTCTACTGGTTATGTTTTTAGCAAATACGGCAGTGATTGGAGTTATGAGCCTTCGATAATGTATATGTACAGGGAAGCTACTGAGGAATCTTCAATAGATATTAATGCAAAAGTATATCGAGAGATGGATTTTGGTAAAATTTGGGGAGGCCTTTCATACAGGAGAAGTTTGGACGGTGCAGAATTCTTAGACGGCTCAGGAGTAAGTAGCCAGAAATTACAATATATCACACCGTTTTTAGGAATTGATTACAAGCAATTTGTTTTTGCCTATACGTATTCATATCAGGCTAATACGGTCAATTTTAATACAGGAGGGTTTCATCAAATTACACTTGGTTACAATTTTAACTGTAGACGAGAAAAATACGAATGTAATTGTCCGGCTGTAAATTAAAGATAGAAGACAAGCAGGTTGAAAAATCTGCTTTTTTTATTTCTGGTAATGCGCATTTTTGAGCTTAATCGGATATCGCGTCCACAGTAAAAAATCCATGTTTACTTTAAACACTTGGCTGAAAGTTGTTATAAAGCAAGTCTAAATTAGTTTATAAAAAAACAGAAATCGGCGAACCCCTCTTTTGAATGAGTGAATACTTAGGCAAATTGAGTTAAGATGCCTTAATTAACAAAATCACGACCTGTTTTTGAATTGAACTATTTTTCCTATCAAATTAAAGTACGTAGTTTAGAGTTATTAAAAAAAGGCAGCATTGAATAAGGCTTTAATCATATTCATTCTAGGTATTTTCACATTTCAAGGAAGTTTTACCCAAAATAAGAACTTTGACAATTCAAGAGAGGAATCTTATTTCAATTTAAGGGGTAGTGTCTACGAAAAGTCTTCTTACTCACCTTATAAAAACGTAAGAATATTGGTAAATGGAGGTCTTTACACTACCACCGATACTAATGGCGATTTTACGATTCGGGCGAAAATAGGTGATGAACTTATTATAAGCCATGAGGATTTTGAAACGATTTATCATACTATCAGCAGCAAAGATCGCATTACTATAGAGGTTATTGAGGAAAATCTAGGCCGTAACAGTTCTTCAAACAAACAAGAGCAGATAAAGGCATTTAACAGGTTAATAGATTCGGCTGATGCCTATTTAAAGGTCAGTGCAGAAAAAAGCATAAAGTTTATCGGCGATGCTTTGAACGAGGATGTAACATCTGCTCAAAGTGCAATTGCCCATGAATTACTTGGAGATGTATACTATTATTGGAAACAATACGATTTAGCAGTTTCTGCTTATAAAATTAGCATACAGAATTCTAATAAGATTTCAACCAACTTAAAGCTTGCCAAAACCTATCTTGATGACGGTAAGATAGATTTGAGTCTTTCTACCTATAATGAGATAGAGGACAAAAAATTGAGTAATTATCAAAAAGTGCTTTTGGCAGAAGGATTAGGAGATGCGAATATGGCGTTGAAAGCATACAAGGATGCTGTTTCATTTTATGAGAGTGCCGTAGCCTTGGCAAAAAAGAATAGGATTTCACCTAAAATCATAGATTTAAATTCTAAGATAGCACGGGTTTATTCTGCTCAAGGGGAAAAAACAAAAGCAAAGAAATATTATTCAAATGCTCTTAGTCTTGCTGAGAGTCAAGATAAAGAACGCGCTGTCGAGGAGCAGATAGAAGTTGCAGAGTTTAACAGCGATATTAAAGATTATGCAGGAGAGATAGCGTTACGAAAACAAGCTGTAGAGGGTCTTAAAGAGATAGAGCTTGATTCCGTAATCCCCATCGAAAGTCCAAATACCATACAAAAACAGAGCTATAAAATTGGTAATGCCTATTATTTAACCAATGATTTTGAAAATGCCATTTCCTATCTGGAGAAGAGTATTGAGGAGTCTGATAAAAAAGGGGATTTGGTAGTTAAAAAAGATGCTATGAGAAAACTCTCAGAAGCACTTATTAGTAAAGGTGACACAGAGGAAGGCATTAAAATGATCAATGAGTATAAGGATGTGGTCGATGAACTCTACGCCTTAAAAGAGCAAGAAATTTCACGAGCTGCACGTTTCAGTAGAAATATTGCTGAACAACAGAATAGAATAAGCTCTTTAGAAAGCGATAGGCGCCTGTCGTTAAGCAAATTTCAACTTACACAAGAACGAAATAAAAGACAGAAAGTTATCATTTATTCACTTGTTGGAGGTTTAATTCTGCTATTAATTACAGGCTTTTTTATGTACAAATACATTAAGCAACAAAAATTGGCGAATAATCTTTTGGCTCTTAAGTCTCTTAGAAGTCAAATGAATCCGCATTTTATATTTAATGCACTCAACTCAGTTAATAGTTTTATTGCCACTAACGATGAACGAAGTGCAAACAAATACCTGTCCGATTTCTCGCGTTTAATGCGTTCTGTTTTAGAGAACAGCGAAGAAGACTTTATCCCTTTAAAAGAGGAAATTGAACTTATTAAAATGTACACCAAATTAGAGCATTTTAGATTTCAAGATAAATTTGATTTTGACTTTATAATTGATGAAGCCATACATATAGAAGCTTATGAGATTCCACCTATGTTGCTTCAACCTTACATTGAGAATGCCGTTTGGCATGGCTTGCGTTATAAGGAAAAGAAAGGCCTATTGACAATTGCATTTAAATATAAGAGCCAAAACGAGATAGAAATTGTAATTAAAGATGATGGCATTGGCAGAGAACGGTCAAAGGCGTTAAAGACTCAAAATCAAAAAAAGCAGAAGTCCAAAGGGATGAATAATATTAAAAAGCGAGTGGCCATTCTAAACGATATGCATAAAGACAAAGTAACCATAACAGTAAAGGATTATCAGCCAGATGAAGAAAATACTGGAACCATCGTTACTGTAACCTTAAAAAAAGCTAAGCTATGAATTTGAATGCCATTATTGTTGAAGATGAAGCCAAAAGCAGGGAGATTTTGTCAAATTATCTCTCAAAATACTGTCCAAATGTTTCTATAAAGGGAGAGGCGGCCAATATTGATGCAGCCCTTGAGCTCATCAGAAAGACCGATTTAGATCTTGTGTTCTTAGATGTTGAAATGCCCTTTGGAAATGCATTTGACCTATTGGAAAAGGTAGGGTCCGTAGATTTTGAAATCATATTTGTAACGGCCTATGACCATTATGCTATTGAAGCTTTAAATGCCCACGCTTCATATTATTTAATGAAACCAATCTCTATAGAGGAATTGATAAAAGCAGTCGATTATGTTACAGCCCTTAAAGAAAGAGAAGATGCCTTACACAATCAAGTTTTGGTTTCAAAATCCAAAAAAGTTAATGGCAAAATTACCATTCCCTTACAAAATGGTTTTGAGGTGCTTGAAATGGCCAATATTCTTTACTGTAAAGCCGATGACAATTACACAGAGATTTATTTGAATAACAACACCAAGAAATTGGTGAGTAAAACGTTGAAGCATATTGAAGAGCAGCTTAAAGACGCTAACTTTGCTCGAGTTCATAAAAGCTATTTGGTCAATGTCAACGAGGTGGTAAAATATAACAAGGGTAAGGGAGGTAGTGTTACATTGAGTAATGGAAAGGAGATTATAATTTCAGCATCTCGAAAATCAGAAATCTTATCATATTTTAAATAGATTATGGCTACAATTTTATCAGTAAGAGGACATCATCCACAAATTCCAAACGATTGTTTCGTTGCAGATAATGCTACCATTGTTGGGGAAGTTACCATGGGCAATCAATGCAGTATTTGGTTTAATGCTGTGGTGCGCGGTGATGTACATTTCATAAAAATGGGAAATAAGGTTAATGTTCAAGACGGCGCAGTAATTCATGGCACATACCAAAAGTCGCCCACTACAATAGGTAATAATGTATCCATAGCGCACAATGCTATAGTACATGGCTGTACAATTCATGACAATGTATTAATAGGAATGGGAAGTATTGTCATGGACGGCTGTATAGTGGAGAGCAATAGTATCATTGCTGCAGGAGCCGTAGTTCCGCAAAATACAAGAATTGAATCTGGCAGTATTTATGCTGGTGTTCCAGCAAAGAAAATAAAGGATATTAGACCAGAGCTTGTGTCGGGAGAAATCGATAGAATTGCTAATAATTACGTTACTTATTCTGGGTGGTTTAAATAAGGGATTCTAGCTTTTGAATCAGCTGTTCTACTGAGGCGATTTTATTTATCTCAGAGGGTCGTAGCAATGGCTCTAATTGTCCATTTTCCTCTTTTAAAACCGTAGGATATTTGAAAGTAGCCGCGGGATATTGAATTTCAAATTCATCTTTGTGAAGAAATACAAATTGGGATGACCTGTTTTTACGGTAGTATTTCCAGGTTGGATTTTCATTAAAGGTGTTATACGTGAGGTCACATAAACTGCATGGATAAGTTTTTGGACTCAAGATTTTATGTGCTACATCTTTGAGTAGATTGAAAATTCCCGAATTGGCATTGTAGATAAAAATAATTGACATAATTATTTAGACATTTCCCATTCTAAAAATCTAAAAAATAAGGTTTATAATTGGGCTGGGAAAAGCTCTTGAGAATTTCTAAATCCAAGTTTGTGAACAACTCAATTTTTGGTTTGGCCATAGATAGGTTTAAAAGTCCGTTTTGATCTAATATTGTTTTGGTCTGTTTGGCTACGGCCAAACCAGAATCTATGATTTTTACATGATTGGGCAGTATGGATTCCAGTTGCGGTATTAAATAGGGATAGTGCGTACAGCCTAAAACAAGATAATCGATGTTTTGATCAATCATAGGTTGCAAATAGAGCTTTAGCAATTCTTCCATTTCAGAAGAATGAAGCTTTCCAGATTCAATTAGAGGCACAATGCCATTACCTACTTGTTCAATGACTTTAATTCCTTTGGCATATAAAGCTGATGTGTTATGAAACAAATGACTGCTTAATGTACCCTTTGTGGCCAAGATACCAATTGTCTTTGATTTGGTGTTTAGGGCTGCTGGCTTTATGGCTGGCTCTATCCCGATAAAAGGTACATTGAAGTGGGCTCTTAGATAAGTAATGGCGTTGGTAGTTGCAGTATTACAGGCAACTACTATAATCTTTGCGTTCTTCTCTAATAGTAATTTGGTATTCTTAATGCTCAGTTCCAATATTTCTGATTCTGACTTATTCCCATAAGGCGCGTTTTTACTATCTGCGAGATAAATACAATTTTCATGAGGGAGCAGCGCACAAATTTCCTTTAGGATGGACGTTCCTCCTATACCAGAATCGAATATACCAATAGGTGCTGTACTCATTTAGCAACAAAAATAAAAAGTCGCTTAAGAACTAAGCGACTTTATAATACAAAACTGTAAATGCGTTTTAAATTTTTAAATAGGCCTTTACATCGGTCATAAGATCCTTTCCTTCTGCCATGATTAACATTGCTGAATCAAATACATATTGAAAACCTTGCTCTTTAGCTACCGCTTTAATAGCATTGTCTGCTTTTTCAACGATAGGTTTGAGCAAGTTAAACTCCTTTTCCTGTAAATCCTTTTGAGCTTGTTGCTGGTATTGTCCTAGACTTTGTTTCATACCTTCAACCTCTTGCATACGCTTGGTGTTTTCTTCATTTGTTTGACTTGCTGCTTCGGCATCATACTGCTTCAATTTGGTTTCTAATTCCTTAATTGAAGTTTGTATGGTAGTTTCATAAGTTTTCCCAAGCTTTTCAATTTCTGCTTGAGCACTTTTATACTCCGGCATAGCCTTAATTAGCTCTTGTTTATTTATATGAGCAACTTTACTTTGGCCTGTCATAAAACCCGTCGCTCCAATAAAAAATGCCGTTGCAATTGCTAAAATTCTAAATTGTTTCATTGTTTTTAAGTTGTATTACGTGTTATAATTATTATTCGTTTCCGTTATTCTTCTTAGCCTTGGCTATAGAATCTCGTTTTCTTATTTGACGCTCACGTTCTTCACGTGCTTTTCTGCGTTGTTCAATAATTCGTTGTTTTCTCTCTTCCAAGGCTTTTTGCCGCTCTTCCCTTTCTTTAATCTTTTGCTGTCTCTTTTCTTCTAAGATTTCAGCAGGTGATTTAGCTTTTTTAGAAGCGGTTGAGTCCTTTTCAACTTCCTTTTTAACTTTGGTGCTATCGGTCTTAACCTTGCTTTCCTCTTTTTCTGAACCTTCCTTTTTTTCTGAGCTGTCTTTCTCAGCTATTTTCGATTCAGGCTCTTCTTCTTGTTCGGTTTCAGAAGATTCTTCTTCTGCTTGCCTTGCTTTTTCTTTAGCTTCCGAAGGTGTTTCCTCTGCCTCGGTACCGTTTCTTCTTTGGTTTCTAGCTTCAATAGCAGCTTGCCTTCGTTCTTCTGCCTCTTTGCGTTTAGCTTCCCTTAGTTCTTCTTGTTCCCGTCTTCGCTCTTCTAGGGCTTTTTCGCGCTCCGCTCTTCGTTGGGCCAATGCAGCTTCGCGCTGAGCTTTTCTCTCTTCCAATGCCTGTTCTCTTTCAGTTTTTTCTTCACTTACTATCGGAACAACTTCCTCTTCTTCTAATTCCTTGCGTTCAGCTCTCGATTTCACTTGTGATCGTCTAGACGACCTCGTTATGGTTCGTAAAACTTGCTCGCTAATATCGTAACGTTCAGCAGAATATAACATGACCACATCTGCAGCTTTATCAAAGACAAAATCAAATTTTTTCGTTGTGGCTATTTCTTGGACGGCTGCAAATATTTGATCTTGTATAGGTTCGATCAATTGGCGTTTCTGGATCATAAGATCACCATTTGGGCCAAACCTCTTTTGCTGATAATCTATTATTTCTGCCTCCTCAAAAGTGATGTCTTCAAAACGCTCGTCGTAAAGCTCTTTAGTTAAGAGGACGCTTTCGTTGTCTAATTCTGTTTTCTTTTGTTCTACTTCTGCCAGTCTTTTTTCAATTTCTGTCTTCCATTGTTCTGCTTTCTTATCTAGCTGCGCAGAGGCTTCTTGATACTCCGGGACATTTTGAAGAATGTACTCTGTATCAATGTAGCCAATCCTAACACCACGTTGGGCGTGAAGATTAAAGCTCGCAAGTGATAAACATGCTAATAAAAAAAGAACTTTTAACTTCATCATTAATTAATTGTTTTCTTCACACGAGGTATTTTTTAACCCACAGTGTATTTTAAATATATAAGTTATCAAATAAACGAAATATATTCTTAAAAATTTTAACGTCATGATGAAATCCTCATTATGCAATTAGAAAATATCGTGCCAAACTTAAAATTGTTGTCCAATAATAAAGTGTGTTTCCCAGCCATTTGCACCAACTGTACCAGGTACAGGGTCAAAACCATGTCCAAAGTCTATACCTAATAATCCAAATGCAGGCATAAATATTCTCACGCCTAAACCAGCAGAACGGTTAAGGTTGAAAGGGTCAAATTCTCTAAAGCTGTTAACAGAAGCACCAGCTTCTAAAAATGTTAGGGCATATATCTTGGCTTGAGCGCCAAGGGTTATCGGGTACCTCAGCTCTAGTGAAAATTTGTTGTAGATAGAACCACCATCTTGAGAAGAGAGCGATTGGTTAGGATAACCTCTTAACTGTATTATTTCCCTACCATCTAAGGCAAAATTTCCTAAACCGTCTCCACCAAGAAAGAACCTTTCAAATGGAATGATGCCTCTATCTTGATTGTAGGCACCTAAAAAACCAAATTCTACACTTGGGCGCAACACTAAATTTTTGGTAATTTGGGTATACCAATCTACCTTAAATTTAATTTTATAAAATTCTAACCAATTAAAACGTTCTTGGTCAATTTCTCCTATCCTTGCAAAATCCTCAGGGTCAGTTGGGTCTAACTGATCCCGTTCTTCTCTCAGGGCTTTATAATCAACACCATTCACTAAAGAATAAGGGAAGCTAAATTTAAAAGATGCCGAAAAATTAGAACCTCCAGTTGGGTAAATAGGATCTGTATACAAGTTGTTTCTGCTTAAACCAATAGTGTAGGATAAGTTATTGGACGTACCGTCTCCAAAAGTAAATAATCCTGTATTATAATTTTGAAGGTCGTAATGCTGGTAACTAAGCGCTTGTGATAGTAAGAAATAATCATCTGGTTTGGTAAGACGTGTTGATAATCCAACTGTAAGACCAGTAATATTAAAGCGTCTGCTGCGATCGGCTCTCCTTGATTGTGGATTAAACAAAAATTGTCTTGAATGTGATATGGAGGTTGAAAGTTGAAACGGCTTTTTGCCACCTAACCAAGGTTCGCTAAATGAAAAACTATAGGTTTGGAAAAATTGACTGGCCTGCAATCTTAAAGCTAAACTTTGGCCATCACCTCTTGGTACTGGCGTATAGGCCTCTTTGTCAAAGATGTCTTTAATAGCAAAATTATTGAAGGAAAGCCCTAATGTTCCTATAAATCCACCACCACCATAGCCTCCTTGAAGCTGTATCTGGCTAGATCCTTGCTCTACGACCTTATAATCTATGTCTAAAGTGCCGTCAACCGGATTAGGATTCTTAATGTCTGGTGTTAACTGCTGCGCATCAAAAAAGCCTAATTGACCTAATTCCCGTATCGTTCTAATGATATTGGATTTTCTGTAAAGTTCGCCTGGTCTGGTTCGGAGTTCTCTGTAAATGACTTTATCGTTGGTAACATCGTTTCCAGAAACCGTGACGTTGTTAAAATAGGCTGGTTTACCTTCAGAAATCCTAATTTCCATATCTATAACGTTACCCTCTGCACTCACCTCTACAGGGTTTATGGTGGAGAACATGTATCCGTAATTTTGATAGGCATTCGTTAGATCATCTGCATCTGGATTTTCTGTGTTTGCTATGCGCTCTCTCAGTTCTACGCCATTATATGTATCTCCTTTGTTGATGCCCAATAAAGCACTTAATTGTTTGTCTGTATAAACCGTGTTCCCTACAAAAGAAATATCACCAAAGGTGTATTGTTCCCCTTCTTCAAGTTTTATATTAAGGCTAATGTTTTTGTCATCAAGGTAGATAATTGAGTCTGATATTATTCGTGCATCGCGATAACCATTTTCCTTGTATTTGTCTATAAGGCTAACCAAATCTTCTTTGTAATCTTCTTCGATATATTTAGAGCGCTTAAAAAGTCGTATAAGATTTTTTTGCTTCGTATTTTTCATGGCCTTACGGAGCTTGCTAGACTTTATCTTGTCGTTGCCTTCAAACGTAATTTTTTTGATTTTAACTTTTTCACCACGGTCAATCTTTATAAACATATCAACCCGTTCTTTTTCTACGGAGTCAATTACCTCTGTGGTAACAATATTTACCTTGGTATTTAGAAACCCTTTTTTCTTGTATTTGTTGGTTAGGAAGTTTTTGGTGTTAGCGATTAGGTTTTCCGTAACCTTTTGTCCTGCTTCGAGTTTATTCTCATTTATAACTTGTTCTTTCTTTCCTTCTCTTATACCTGAGATGCTCAATTCTCTGAGTTCCGGTAGGTCTATAAGACGTATTTCTAGTGTAGCCGTACTGCCATCTATATCTCTAAGGAAAATATCTATGTTGCTGAAGAGATTAGACTTCCAAAGTGTTTTTACGGCATTGGCTATTTTTTCACCTCCGATTTTCACTTCCGTATCCTTACGAAGTTTGGAATATGCGATAATCGTTTGCGGACTAAAATTTGTATTCCCTGTAACTACAATATCTTTTATGAGATAGGTCTTTCCGTCTACGGCCTGTGCGTTAGCAGATAACGAGAGAAGCAATATTGATGCTGTAAAAAAAAGCTTTGTAAAAAGTTTCAAAAGATAATGCTTAGGTAAGTTGTTCGCTCGTTTTTCCAAATCGTCGTTCTCTGTTTTGATATGTTATGAGAGCTTTGTACAGATTTTCTTTTTTAAAATCTGGCCACAAAATATCAGTAAAATATAGTTCTGCATAAGCAATTTGCCACAACAAAAAATTACTTATTCGTTGCTCACCACTTGTTCTTATAAGCAGGTCTACATCGGGTAAATTTTGCGTGTAAAGATGCTTATTAATAATTGATTCATCAATACTTTCGGGTGAAATTATATTATTTTTAACTTTAAGGGATAATTCTTTTATCACTTTCACTATTTCTTCTCTTGACCCATAGCTTAGGGCAAGGGTTAATGTCATGTTGGTATTGTCTTTTGTTTTTTCAATAACATCCTGTAGCTCTTGATATGCTTTATTTGGTAGGTCCTTTAAACAACCAATAGCGCTAAGTTTTATGTTATTGTCTTGAAGTGTCTTAATTTCCTTTTTTAAGGACCTTACAAGTAATTTCATAAGGGTTTGAACTTCTAACTTTGGTCTTTTCCAGTTTTCTGTAGAAAAAGCATAAAGAGTAAGGTTTTTAATACCGAGTTCTGCACTAGCTTCAACGGCTTCCCTAACGGCTTTGGTTCCATTCTCATGACCAATTACTCGCACTAAACCTTTTTGTTTAGCCCAGCGGCCATTACCATCCATTATAATTGCTACATGGTTAGGAAGTTTTTCTTTTACTATTTGATCTTTCAAGCTCATATTAAAACCCGCAATAACATGGTCTGCGGCCAAAGGTATAGGTTAATGTGATACCAGAAAACACATACCAGTCATTACTATTTATATTACCAAAGCTAAATTGTTCACGAAATTCTGCATCCGGGACGCTACCGTCCAATTCATCAGAAAACGTGTAGCGCGCACCTATTTCAGCTGCTAAAACCAAATGATTGGAAATGTTGGTTTTATATCCTAGAACTATAGGTATACCATAAGCCCAGCTACTTGTGTTTTCTGAAGTGTAATCGCCATTTTGATTAAAAAAATAGTTATCATGGTTGGCCATTGTAATGCCAGAATATAAATAAGGTGTTCCTTTAATGCCACTAGTGTGCAAATCGAAATCAAAAAATGTAAATTCCATTCCAGCAGAAATCTCCAGAATGCTCACGTTGAAATCGTAACCTCGTTGTATGCGACGTGGGTCGTCTGATTTGCTATCATTTCCCTCCAAATCCGAAAAAATAATGGATGCTCTAAATGAGTGTCTAGGGCTACGGTTCCATTTAAACACACCACCTATGGCTAATTGGTTGGGCGAGATATAATTTGTAGCACCAACATCCCCAATAAAGTTGCTTCCGCCAGCAAAAATACCAACTTCATAAATTTGAGAAACAATAGATTGGCTCATGAAAATGCTTAATACTAAAATTAAAATAAATCTCATACGATTTTCAAAGTTTGCAAATATAACAATTCTTGCTAGCCAACAGTAATTTGGCTGAAATTGTCTATGAGATAAACAGTTTTTACGGGTAATTATTGCCTAATTTCTTCGATCTTCTCCCCAAAGTAATTTTTTACGTAAGGTATCCAAGAATGTTTCGTGAGGAAGCTCAATCATTTTAATGGTAAAGTCGGCCTTATTAACATAAACTTTAGTGCTATTGGGAAGCGTTACAATCCTTGAGTCTAAAGACATTAAAAAGTGATCTTCCCGACCATCTATCTTAAATGAAATTGCTGTTGTATCTGGTATGACTAAAGGTCTCGCACTGAGGTTATGAGGCGCAATAGGAGTGAGGACAAAATTCTTTGCGTCAGGGGCAATTACCGGACCGCCACAGCTCAAAGAATAACCCGTTGATCCCGTTGGTGTTGACAGAATTAACCCATCAGCCCAGTAAGACGTTAGATATTCATCATTAAGATGGGTTTCTACCGTAATCATGGAGGTGGTGTTCTTCCGGCTAACAGCAACTTCATTAAAAGCAAAATTAATAGCCTCAATCTCGCTATTTGCGGGAACTGTTTTTACGCTGAGTAAAGTTCTCTCCGATATTTTATACTTCCTTTCAAAAATAAGCGGAAAGATTCTAGGGATGTCTTCTGTTTGTACTGTGGCCAAAAACCCAAGCCGACCTGTATTTATACCTATTATTGGGATGTTATAATCCCTGACAAAAGTTATGGCTCTTAAAATGGTACCATCACCACCAATGCTTACCAATAAGTCAAAACTTTTATCGAGAACCTTAAAACTATTGATTTTATGGGCACTGATAACTGAATCATCTTGAAGTTTGAGAAACTCGGATTCAACATAGATGTCTGCATCATACATTTTAAGCTCCTTAGCTAATGCACTAAAAGCCTTCTGCGAGGATTCCTTGGCATAGGTTTGACCGTAAACAGCTATCTTCATTCCTAAATGTTTAGGTATTTGTCTAAGTACTTTGAGCGTTCTTTTAAACTCTCTAAATAAGAATCTTCCTCGTGTCCAGAAATTATGGTGTAACTGTACCGTCTAAAGGTTTGGATGATTTCATTAAGACTTTTGTTGGCAACTTTAATGGTAATGCTTGCCAAGTCACCATCCATTTTTGAAATAAATGCGCCTAATAGTTTAGCGTCATTGGATTCGACAATTTGGCTGATCTCACTAAAGGAGTAATCGTGAATGCCTTTTTCAACAATTAGGATACCGCCAGGCTCTGCAAAAAAGGGCGTTTCATTGAAAAGGTGCATGACATCATTAAGTTCGTAATACCCTAAATAAGTATTTTCCTTATTGAGTACTGGCATTATATTACTGTCATTTTGAGCAAAAGCTTCAAGAACGTCCAGCCAGTTGGTAGTATCTCTTACAAAAAAACCTTCTATGGCGTAACTACAGTCTTTGATGGATTTATCGCCATCAAAACAATGTGCGTCCGTTTCAGAAATACAACCCATGTAAACACCTTGATTCTGAATAGGAATATGTGAGTAAGTCAACTGATTGAATGCCAATTTCAAATCACTTATTTTATCATCAATACCAAGTGGTTTAATGTCGTTTATGATATATTCCTGTAGCTGTAATTCCATAGTGTTCTTTCTGCTTGCAAATTAATCAAAATTAACCAGAATATAAGGGATACGCTTTGTATTTTTGCTTTTGAAAAATCAATACGGATGACAAAATTAAGTGTTAACATAAATAAGATTGCAACACTGCGAAATAGTAGAGGAGGAGATGTGCCCAATGTTGTTCAATTTGCAAAGGATGTTCAAAGGTTCGGGGCAGAAGGTGTAACAGTACACCCAAGGCCAGACGAGCGCCACATTCGCTATCAAGATGTTTATGATTTAAAACCTGAGGTCTATACCGAATTCAACATAGAAGGTAACCCAATACCAAAGTTTATAGACATGGTGCTAGAGGTAAAACCAACTCAGGTAACACTCGTGCCCGATGCAGAGGATGCCATAACCTCCAATGCTGGTTGGGACACCCTAAAGCACAAGGCGTTTTTATCCGAAGTAATCTCTGAGTTTAAAGCTAACGGTATCAGGACCTCTATTTTTGTAGACCCAGAGTTACACCAAATAGAAGGGGCAAAAGTTACAGGAACAGATCGCATAGAACTTTACACGGAAGCTTATGCCCATCAGTACAATTTGGGAAATAAAGCGGCCATTGAGCCTTATATGGAATGTGCTGGTTTAGCCAATTCGTTACAGCTCGGAATCAATGCTGGGCATGATTTGTCTTTAGAAAACGTAAAGTTCTTTAAAGACAATATAACCGGACTTCTCGAAGTATCTATTGGTCACGCCTTAATAGCCGAGAGCCTTTACTTTGGTATTGAGAATGTCATTCAAATGTATTTACACCGATTACAATGATTTTACATTCTAACATTTTTGGAAGTGGCAAACCCTTTGTGATTTTGCATGGTTTCTTGGGCATGGGTGATAACTGGAAAACTTTAGGAAAATGTTTTGCTGATAATGGTTTCGAGGTTCATTTGGTAGACCAGAGAAATCATGGCCGTAGTTTTCATTCAGAGGAGTTTGATTATGAGCTAATGTCTAAAGATCTAAAGGCTTATTGCGACCATCATCAATTAAAAGACATTATTTTGTTAGGCCATAGCATGGGAGGAAAAACGGCTATGTTTTTTGCAACTAAGTATCCAGATATGGTGTCTAAACTAATTGTGGCCGATATTTCACCACGATACTATCCTGTGCATCACGATGCCATTTTAGAAGGTTTGTCTCAATTAGACTTTTCTAAAATATCATCACGGACAGAAGCAGATGAAGCATTAAGCAAATACATTGATCATGAAGGGATACGATTATTTTTGCTTAAAAATTTGTACTGGGTGGAAAAGGGGCAACTCGGATTGCGTCTTAACTTAAAAGCCCTAACCGAACACGTGGCAGAAGTTGGTGAGAGTTTGCCTAAGCATGCTGTATTCAATAAGGACACCCTTTTTTTAAGAGGCGATCAATCAGAGTATATTGGTCCGTCAGATGAACTCATTATTAGTCAGCATTTCCCACACTCAAAGCTAGTAACCATTCCAAATGCTGGCCACTGGTTGCATGCCGAAAATCCGGATGCGTTTTTTGAAGCTGTAATACATTTTGTATCTTGAGGTCTAACTAAACAATAAATCAATGAATCTTATTCTTCGACTTTTAATTAACGCTTTTGCCGTTTTAGTACTGGCGTATCTGTTAGAAGGTATTGCCGTAGATGGTTATCTAGGAGCTATCATTGTTGCAGTTGTATTGGCAATTCTTAATGTACTTGTAAAGCCATTGCTGATACTCTTTACACTTCCAGCAACAATATTGACCCTGGGCTTATTCCTTTTTATTATCAATGCACTTATTGTTATGCTCGCTGACAAATTAGTGGATGGGTTTAGCGTGGCCAACTTCTGGTGGGCCCTACTTTTTAGCGTCTTATTATCGATACTTCAGTCATTTTTGCAAAGCTTCCTCAAAGAAGAGCAAACCTAGGTCACTTTCAGTGACTTAAAATATTGTTGGGTTGTAAAATTTATCGTAATTTTGCAGCCCAATTTTAGTTTCAAACAAGATGAATATTACAAGAGAGAACAGCGATGCGTTAAATGCGGTTGTCAAAGTAGAGATTACTAAAGACGATTATAGCGACAAGGTAGAAAAGGTACTATCTGATTACCGTAAGTCTGCAAACATACCAGGATTTAGAAAAGGCCACGTGCCTATGAGCTTAGTTAAGAAGCAATACGGTAAAGCGGTCCTAGTAGATGAGGTGAATAAATTGCTTCAGGATGCTATTAGTAAATATTTGGTTGAAGAAAAATTAGATGTTCTTGGCAATCCGCTTCCAAAACCTCAAGATGACTTAGACTGGGATGCAGATGCATTCTCTTTTGAATTTGAGCTGGGCTTGGCACCAGAATTCGATGTGAAATTAAAAGGCAAAAAAGCCATAACCCATTACAATATTGTTGCTGATGATAAAATGATTAACGACCAAGTTGAGCACTTACAGAAGCAATACGGAAAGCTAATTCCACAAGATGAGGTGGCAGAGGATTCAGAAATTACTGGTAAGTTCTCAAATGAAGAGGAAGGTATAGAGAATGTAGCTACATTTACTTTAGATAAAATTAAAGGAAAAACCAACACCAAGAAATTTGTTGGCGCCAAAGTTGGAGATGTCATTAGTCTAAAAACAAAAGGTCTTTTCAATGATGACCATGACCTTATGACTTATTTAAAAGTATCCCATGATGATGCACATGGTTTAGATGTCGAAGTGAATTTTGAAGTGTCCGAAATCAATAAACGTGAGTTAGCAGATTTAGATCAAGACTTGTTTGATAAATTGTTTGGTGAAGGAAAAGTAACCACCGTAACCGAATTGAAGGAGCGTATAAAAACAGATTCCGAAAAACAATTTGCCCAGCAAAGCGACCAGAAACTATTAAATGACGTTACGGAATACCTAATAGAGAGCACTAAGTTTGATTTGCCTGCAGAATTCCTTCAAAAATGGATGCAAACCTCTGGTGAAGAACCTATGGATGAAGAGCAAGCCAAATCAGAATACGAAAAATCTGAGAAAGGCATTAGATACCAGCTCATAGAAGGTAAGCTAATTCAAGACCATAACCTTCAGGTTCAATTTGACGAATTGAAATCTTACGCTATGGATATGATAAAAGGACAGATGGCGCAATTCGGACAAATGAACCCTTCAGAAAAAGAGTTGGAAGATATCGCCGCTAGGATTTTATCCAATCAAGATGAAGTGAAGCGTCTTTCTGAACAATTAATGAGCCAAAAACTATTGAACCTTTATAAAACTGAGGCTAACCTTAAAGCCAAGGAAATCACTTATAATGATTTTGTAAAGGAGTTTTACGGTTAATCGTTCTGTAAAAATATTAGTATCTTTAGGGCGTAAAACGATGAAGTTTTACGCTTTTTTTTGATTAAAAAATATGATGCTAGCAGGTCACTGATTTGCCAGCACAATAACATAAGTAACAAACAATAATTTAAGCATAAAATATATATGAACTACGGGAAAGAGTTTGAAAAATTTGCTACTAAAGACCAAGGTGTGAATAGTCTTTATTTTGATAAGGTCATAACAAGTATGTACCCTACAAACCTAACACCAAACATTATTGAGGAGCGCCAAATGAACGCTGTGGCTATGGACGTGTTCTCAAGGTTAATGATGGACCGCATCATTTTTTTAGGCACAGGAGTTAATGATCAGGTCGCCAATATCATTCAGGCGCAGCTGTTATTTCTTCAAAGTGTTGATGCTTCCAAGGATATTCAGATTTATATCAATTCTCCAGGCGGTAGTGTTTATGCAGGTCTTGGAATTTACGATACCATGCAATTTGTAAAACCAGATGTTGCTACGATCTGTACTGGGATTGCTGCATCTATGGCAGCTGTACTTTTGTGTGCAGGAGAGAAAGGAAAACGCTCTGCATTGAAACATTCCCGAGTAATGATTCACCAGCCTATGAGCGGAACACAGGGTCAGGTTTCAGATATGGAGATTGCAGTAAAGGAAACTATAAAGGTAAAAGAAGAATTGTATACCATAATTTCAAACCACTCGGGTCAAACCTATGACCAAGTGGAGAAAGATTCTGATCGTGATTATTGGATGAGATCTAATGAAGCATTAGATTATGGTATGATTGATGAAGTTTTAGAGCGTAAGTAATATAGCTTGTGACTACGGCTAGAAGTTTATAATTAAGTAATAAATTATGGCAAAGGAAGAATTAGAATGTTCATTTTGTGGTAGGAAAAAGCCAGAGACAAACTTACTTATCGCAGGTTTGGACGCCCATATTTGCGACAGATGTATCGAACAGGCCCATGGTATAGTCCTTGAAGAGGCTAAACAAAGTGGTGAAGGAGAGCTCAGTGCAGAGCTTATGCTCAGAAAGCCCAAGGAGATCAAGAGTTTCCTAGATGAATACATTATAGGCCAGGAATATACCAAACGCGTTATGTCCGTGGCAGTATATAATCATTACAAGCGATTGTTGCAGCCACCATCGGATGATGATATCGAAATCCAAAAAAGTAACATCATCATGGTAGGGCAAACCGGTACGGGAAAAACCCTCATGGCCAAAACCATTGCCAAAATGCTTAATGTGCCTTTAGCCATTGTTGACGCTACTGTGCTCACGGAGGCAGGTTATGTTGGAGAGGATGTTGAAAGTATTTTAACGCGTTTATTGCAGGCCGCAGATTATAATTTGGAAAAAGCGCAGCGCGGAATTGTGTTTATTGATGAGATTGATAAAATCGCGAGGAAAAGTGACAATCCCTCAATAACTAGAGACGTATCTGGTGAAGGAGTACAACAAGCTTTATTAAAATTGTTGGAAGGGACAGTGGTTAATGTGCCGCCTAAAGGTGGTAGAAAGCATCCAGACCAAAAATTTATAGAGGTGAATACAGAGCATATCTTGTTTATTGCTGGCGGTGCCTTTGATGGTATTGAGCGCGTAATTACGAAGCGCTTAAATATGCAGGCCATTGGCTATAGCTCAATTAAAGCCGAGACTGTAGATAACGATAATATTCTTCAGTATATCATTCCAAAGGATTTAAAGGATTTTGGCTTAATTCCGGAAATTATAGGGCGTTTACCAGTACTTACACACATGGACCCATTAGATGCCAACACCTTAAGGGCTATTTTAACTGAACCAAAAAATGCCATCATCAAACAATACAAGAAATTGTTTGCCATGGATGAGGTTGAGTTTACTATAACTGATGGTGCCTTAGATTACATCGTTGAAAAAGCCATTGAATATAAATTGGGAGCTAGGGGACTTCGGTCGCTTTGCGAAGAAATTCTAACAGAAGCCATGTTTGATCTTCCAGGATCAGGAGAAACAAAATTAAATGTGACTAAGGCTTATGCAGAGCAGCGTTTATCCAAATCCACGTTGAAAAAGCTTAAGGCCGTATCTTAACAATCGTGTATTTAAAATAAAAAAAGCCACAACTTGAATGTTGTGGCTTTTTTCTATAATTAAGGATCGATTAATTTAATATTGCATTCTTTGGTATGCTTTATAAGAGAATGGCAATACAGTTGATAGCACATTTATTTGACACGAATATATATCCTAATATTGCCTCGTGAGAAAAATAGATTCAATTTTTAGCCCAATTGACTAAAATTCCGATTTCAGTAATCACAGTACAGGTTTTACCGATGAATTGCGAACTTCTTGAATTCTTTATGTTGAAAGATCAGACTAAGCCTCATTCATGTTTAATAGGGCTTCAATATAATCCCTGGAATTAGAAAGTCTTGGAACCTTGTGTTGGCCGCCGAGCTTGTCATTGGCCTTTAGCCAATCGTAAAAAAGGTGTGGTCTAGCCACATGAATTTTAGGCTTATTAAGCGTCATGTTATTGTAGCGCTTGGCTTCATAATCAGAATTAAGGGCTTTAAGCGCGTTGTCAAACAGCTCGTTAAAGTAGTTCATGTTATTAGGTGGAGTTTTAAATTCAATAATCCACTCATGAGCACCTTTTTCATTGCCATCCATAAATATTGGTGCAGCTGTATAATCTACAATTTCTGCTCCTGTGCGCTTGCATACTTTTTTAAGTGCTTCTTCGGCATTCTCAATAATGAGCTCTTCGCCAAAAGCATTGATATGGTGTTTGGTTCTACCTGTAACCTTTATTCTGTGCGGATTTAACGATACAAACCTTATGGTGTCTCCAATCTTATAGCGCCATAAACCAGCATTGGTTGTAATAACTAAAGCGTAATTGGTGTTTAGTTTAACATCGCTCAAGGGAATGGCATATTGAGCTTCCGTACCATAAACGTCCATTGGGATAAACTCGTAAAAAATACCATAATCAAGCATTAAGAGTAAGTCGCCCGAATAGTTTTGGTCCTGTATGGCGAAAAAGCCTTCAGAAGCATTATAGATTTCGTAGTATTTAAAAGTTTTGGATGGAATAAGACGACGATATTGTTCGATATAAGGATTAAAACTCACACCACCGTGGAAATAAACTTCTAGGTTAGGCCAAACCTCAAATAGATCGTCTTTTCCGGTATATTCTAAAACCGAATTTAGTAAAACAAGCATCCAAGAAGGGACTCCAGCTAAAGAGGTTACATTTTCATTTATGGTTTCTTCTACTATCGCCTGCATCTTGGATTCCCATTCGCTCATCAACGACACTTTATTGCTTGGCGTGCTACTAAATTCTGCCCAAAACGGCATATTATCTATTAAAATAGCGCTGAGATCGCCAAACACCGTACCGTTTTCCTTATACAATTCCTTACTGCCTCCTAACCGTAAACTTTTACCCGTAAATAGATTGGCATCTTCATTGTTATTGAGATACATACAGAGCAAATCTTTGCTCGCAGCATAATGGCAATCTTCTAGGGATTCATTGCTAACTGGGATAAATTTGCTCTTGGCGTTAGTTGTGCCACTGGATTTTGCAAACCATTTGATAGGCCTAGGCCAAAATATGTTCTGTTCTCCTCTGCGAGAACGTTCTATCATGGGTTGTACAATTTCATAATCTACAATTGGGATACGTTCATTAAAATCTTTATAGCTCTTTATGGAGGCAAAATCATAACGCTTTCCAATTTCAGTGTCTCTGGCAAACTTAAGAAGGCTAAAGAGCAATTCTGACTGAACTTCATTGGGATATTTTAAAAACAGATCTATTTGATGAAACCGTTTTTTTAAAAACCACGAAGCAATGGAGTTTACAATGGGAATTGGCATGGAATGGCTATCTTTACGCTAATAATCACGCTAAAAATACTAAATTTCTTTAATGGTTTACAAAGGGGTTCTAACAAAAATGAAAACTGAATTTTTAGATCCAATTCAGTATTATTTGGTCTTTGAGAATGATTTTATCCACATGAATCAATTGTTGAATAAAACCGTTGCCATGACAAAGGTCGGAGAGCAATGTTTAAGTTGTGGGCTTTCACGCCCAATTTTTAGACAGGGCTTTTGTAGAACCTGTTTTTTTGAGAAACCTATGGCAGGAGATTGGATAATGAAACCAGAGTTAAGCACTGCGCATTTAGATAAGGAAGATAGAGATCTAGAATTTGAGAAGAAAATGCAATTGCAACCTCACATAGTCTATCTAGCCAACTCAAGTAATGTTAAAGTTGGGGTTACACGAAAAAGTCAAGTGCCTACAAGGTGGATTGATCAAGGCGCTCATGAGGCCATAGAAATCGTGGAAGTGCCCAACAGATATTTGGCAGGAATTACAGAAGTTGCACTAAAGGAACATGTGTCAGACAAAACCAATTGGCGAAATATGCTAAAAAACAATCTCAAGGATGAAGATCTTGTGGCCTGGCGAGAGCGTTTAAAGCCGTATATACCAGATGAGGCACAACCGTATTATTTAGAGCATAATAAAGAAACACAGATTCACTTTCCTGTAGAACATTATCCAAGCAAACCAAAGAGTATAAACTTGTCTAAGCTTTCTCGCTACGAGGGCAGACTAGTAGGGATTAAGGGGCAATATCTCATGTTTGACGATGATGCGGTCTTCAACGTTAGGTCCAACGAAGGCCTGGTTGTAGAAATTGCTGTTGCTTAAGATGTTAGAGTTGCGTTAAAACCAATTTTGTTTAAGTATAAATAACTATCTTTAAACAAAAATAAGAATATGAAATCGCCATTCCCTTATATTGCAATTACGACCTTGCTGCTAATTACTATAACTGTAATGAGTGCCATGGACTTTCCGTTCAATTGGGTGTTTTATCTCACGGTGCTAGGACAGATTTTTTTAGTAGTTATGGTGTATAAAGTGCTCACGGATGACTATTCTACAGACAAAACCTTTGATCATTTTTATGAGGACAGACCTATAGAGCCAATTGAGGTTCCCGTTGAAAAAGAAAAATTCAGGTAGTGCAAATTGTTATCAAAAAAAAGAGCAACCATTCGGTTGCTCTTTTTGATTTTATTGCAGCTCTAAAAAATTTAGCTGTTATATATTTTCTTCATCTCTAAGGCTCTGGATATATTGTGCCTTTTGGATTTCCCTTCTTCTCTTTACGGAAGGTTTAGTGAAATAACGCGACTCCCTAAGGTTTTGCATAATTTGTACATTTCTATGCTTACGCTTGTAACGCTTTAACGCGCGTTCTATATTTTCACCTTCTTTGATTTCTATTTTAATCATTTAGCCTCGTTTATGTGGTACGACAATTTCTATAAATGGTCGGCAAATATAGTCTAACTTCTTGAAAATAAAAAATTAATTAACCTAAATAGGTCTTCAAAATTTTACTCTTGCTGGCATGTCTCAAGCGTCTAATACCTTTTTCCCTTATTTGTCTCACGCGTTCTCGGGTTAAATCATAGATACTTCCAATTTCCTCCAAGGACATCGCAGGCTGGTTGCCAATGCCAAAGTTTAAACGTATTACATCTTTTTCCTTTTGGGTCAAGGTGTCTAGTGCACGTTCAATTTCAATTTGTAGGGAATCGTGCATTAAGTCTTTATCTGGCCTTGGTGAATCTTTTTCACTAACAACATCATAAAGGCTAAAGGTCTCACCATCTTTTAGCGGTGCATCCATGGACAAGTGTCGTCCAGAGTTTTTCATGGATTGTTTTACTTCACGGACACTTATATCCAATTCCCTAGCAATTTCAGCGGCATTTGGTGGGCGCTGGTAAATCTGCTCTAAGTGGGAATAGGTTTTATTTATCTTATTTATTGTGCCTATTTTGTTGAGCGGAAGCCTTACAATACGGGATTGTTCTGCTAATGCCTGCAAAATAGATTGGCGAATCCACCAAACTGCATAAGATATAAATTTAAATCCTCTGGTCTCATCAAAACGTTTTGCCGCCTTAACCAATCCTGCATTTCCTTCGTTAATTAAATCCGGTAGTTTTAATCCTTGGTTTTGATATTGCTTGGCTACGGAAACTACAAATCTCAAATTAGCCGTTGTCAATTTTTCTAGAGCCTCTTGATCACCTTTTTTAATACGTTGCGCTAATTCTACTTCTTCATCTGCGGTTATCAACGGTATCTTGCTTATGTCCTGTAAATATTTATCTAGGGATTTGTCTTCTCTGTTGGTAACCTGCTTGGTGATTTTTAATTGCCTCATATATTTTTTTTACATTTTAGTCAATCTACATTATAGTTTAAATTTTAAGAATTCCAAGAAAATCGCTAAGAATTAACAATTTTTGGGAAAAAAATTGGCAAAAAGACCTAAAAGCCATTTTTTTTGATTGAATCTTTCTTTTTATCAGAGGATTCTTTGGATGATTTCGCTTTAATTAAATTATTTAAAAGGGACCCAGCTTTTTTCTTGAGGGTTTCCTCTGTTGTTATTTTTGTACTATCCTTAGCTTTATTATCAGTTGAACTACTATCATCTTTTTTTCCGCCAAGTAAATCGTCAATAAAGGAATTGACTTTTTCAGATCCTGTATTTAACAGTTTTTGCTTTTGAATGTCTATAAGCTGATTGGTAAGATTACTAATACTTGATGAGAGATCGGTTGCTATTTTCGGTTGAGCAAACGTACCGCTGATCTTGGCGGTAACAGGCACGGAAATGGCGTTTACCTGCGTGTCATTAATTTGCCCAATGAGTCTGTTGACATCACTTCCTAAATATTTTGCGGGAACTTGGAGTACGGCTTTGTAATTCATTTGGTTATCAAAACTGTGAGTACCACTGATTTCAACAGGAATATCCTTATACTTAACGGTAAAAGGCGCCACTAGAACACTACCATCCTTAAAGCTTAGCTCTGTTTCAACGTCATTAAGTTTAAATTCTTTTAGGTCTATGAAATTCAGATTATTTGCTAGGCCGTTAAGCATAGGACTTGCATTGGCCATTACTTTTTCCGTCATTAGTTTTGCTTGTGCATCTCCAGCTATTGTGTTTAACTCTGGCGAAAATGTTGCGTCTAGTAAACCATTAACATTAATTGCTGCATTGAGTCTACCTTGTAAAACATTAGCAATTGGTGCTAAGGCTTCGAGCATTTTCAACTCTTTGAAGGATTGTGAAATATTAAATTCTTGCATACCAAGATTGACATTGAACGTAGGCTGCTTTTCATTTGTAGAAATATTCCCGGACATTACTAATTTACCGTCAAATAAATCGGAGGTTAGGCTAATCACGTCTGCTTTTTGGTCTTTAATCCGTAAGTCACCTTTAACGTTATTAAGAATGAGATTGTCGTAGACGACTTTCTTCGCATTGGCAGTAATGGTGCAATCTAAAAACTCAGGTATTTTGGGAGATTCTGAATTTGCAGCTTTATCATTGGCCTGAGGCGTATCGCTAGTATCTTTAGCCATAAAGTCCGAAATTGTAAAGGAATCTGATCTAACGTTGAAATTGCCCTGAAGTTTTTTGTCACTCAATAAGAAACCCAGTAAGTTCCGTAGGCTACCTTTGGCAGAAATATCACTCGACCCTGTTCGAGCTTCTAGATTATTCAAATCAATCATTCCTGGAGTAAAACTTAAGTCGGCATTGTTAATTTGAAAGGGATGAGGGATATCATCTGAGGAGAACACAAAATTCGATATAGCAACCCTTCCAGAATTCTTAATTCGGGAATAGGTATTGGATGAAATGGCATCCATATCAAAATTTGTTGTGAGGTCAAGCTTTAAAATTCCCGTAAGTTGGTTCTCTAACTTTAAAGGATAGGTTTGGGCTATATTGGCCAAATTAAGGGTGCCATTTAAAGTTGCATTAACCTTCGCATTGGTGCCTAAATTTTTAATATGAGCTTCGGACCTAAAGCTGTCTTCATCAATTTTAAAATTGAAAGCGTTTACATCTATATAGGTGTCTTGTGATAAGCCTGTGGTATTGACAATTTCGGCATTTATTGTGATATTTTCCGCCTTTTTAGGAAGTGAAGGATATTTAAATGACGCATTGTCTGAAACTATTTGAATGCTAAAATTTGGGATTGTGGTTTCTGAGAGTAACCCTTTTATGGTTCCATTAACTGAAAAATCACCAGAAGTTTCCACATTTTCAAGATTGTTGGCATATTGTTCTGGGACAATAGCCAAAAAATCTCTAAAATTAGATTCTGGATTTGTAAATTTTAAATCTATTTCTTGGCCAGCATCAAGCAGTTTTACAAAACCCGCAAATTCTAAGGGTAAGGCATTGATAAGCGCTTTGTTGTCTTTAAACCTGTAAGTGTTGTTTTCTAAGTCCAGTTCAATTAGGGCATCAAGCTTAGTTAATGTATTATTGAGATATGTTGTGCTATCAACCGACAGGCTGACTTTAGCTGAAGTTTTAGTGTCTAATTCTGAGCGATTCCCAGAAAAAATACCCTTACCTTGATGATTTACTTCAGTTAAATAAATTGTGGAATTGTTTTCCTCATTAATATAGGTAAAGGCGCTGTTGATAATACTATAATTCTCAACATCAAAGCTAAAGCCACTGCTACTCTCGTTGCCATTGGATGCTTCGGCCTCTTTCTGTATTACAATGTCGTAGTTTGTTGTGCCGTTTTGGTTAGACTTCAGTGTTAGCAGCAGCTCTTCAGCGCTAATATCTGTGATAATTAATGGTTCTTCTGTGCCTTTGAAAAGTTCCTTAATGGGCATCTTAAACGATATGTCTTTTGCTGTAGCAAGTATGTCGTCCTCAAATGGAGCCCGATTGGTTATTTTAAGCTCTTCAACGCTAACTTCGGCATTGGGAAAGCTTTTTATCAAACTTAAGTTTACGTCCCTGAAATCGAGTTCAGCATTTAAATTTTGCTCTGCATAGTTCTTTACTATCGCATCAATTTTAGATTCCAAAAAAAATGGTATAAGAATTAATATACCTAGTGTTACAATAAATATAATACCAAGTGATTTCAGTAGTTTTTTCATCATTATGTCAAGCCGTGATTATAGTATATATAAGATACGTAAAAGCCACTACAAAAGTAGTGTGATTACGCGATTTTAATAAGAATTTAATGTTTTGAGCACTAGGCCAAATCTATTTCTTCATTTACTGCTAGATTGAAACGTTTTCTAAAAAGGTACACGGTGAGATAAAGAAAAGGTGTGTCCAATGCTGCGATGATAACTTTAAATAGAAAGCCTGCTGTGAGTAAACCTAGAAATCTATCCCATTCTATTTTCCCAAAACTACAAAGTAATAAAAGTACCGTCGCGGTATCTACAAATTGGGATGAAAAGGTTGAAAAATTATTCCTGAGCCAAAGGTACTTTCCTTGTGTTAGATTTTTCCAAAAGTGGTAAATATGGATGTCTACAAACTGAGCTAAAAGATAGGCCATCATGCTTGCAAATACGGCAATTGCGGTAGAACCAAAAACCGTAGTAAACAATCCGTCTTGAACTGGAGACCAAGGTGTTGCTGGCACGGCATTGGCTATGTAAATAATGAGCATTGAAAAAAAGGATGCAAAGATTCCTGCTATCACCACTTCGTTGGCGCGTTTTTTACCAAATATTTCACTGATAAGGTCGGTGATTAAAAAAGTGACAGGATAGGGTAAGATGCCTACCGAAACTTCAAATAATTTGCTGCCAAAGAATTCTACATCTACAGGGTACCAATAAAAAAACTTTTGAAAAATAAGGTTGGAAACAACAAGAGAGGTTATAAAAAGGGCACCTAAAAAGAGATAAATACGTTGGGCTAGAAGCTTGTCTTTAAGAGTCATTAAAAATTGTCGATAAAATCTGAGCCCAAAGATAACCTATTAAAAATTGTTTTAGTTATTTTGACCCTGCATGGGCCAGAATTCAATTGTTTATATCGGTTTAGGAAGCAATAAAGGCAATAAGCTCCAGTTTCTTCAAAAAGCTGTTGATGCCATATTTGAATCCGTCGGAACAGTAAGAAAGATTTCTAAAGTCTATAAAACTCCTGCCTTAGGATTTGAAGGAGATGATTTTTGCAATGCGGTCATTAAGGTGGAAACAGATTTAGCTCCGAAAAAGCTTTTAAAAAGACTGCAGCAGATCGAAAAAGACCTTGGAAGAACTGCAAAAACAAAAGCAGGCTATGAGTCGCGTGAGATAGATATCGATGTTTTACTTTACGATGATACAATTGTTGATTTGAAGGATTTGAAAATTCCGCACTCGGAGCTTCATCATCGTAAGTTTGTGCTTCAACCGTTAGCAGATATTGCTCCAGACGTCCTTCATCCGACGTTAAATCAGTCGGCTTTAAATTTGCTTAAAGAATGCAAAGATACTTCTGAAATAGAGCCCTTGAATATTTGGCTGAAGAATCCTAAAAAGCGCTATAAGTTTTCAGGCTATAATTACATTGCTATCGAGGGAAATATCGGAGCAGGGAAAACCAGTTTGGCCACGAAGATTTCCAATGACTTTAATGCCAAATTAATTTTAGAACGTTTTGCGGATAACCCCTTCCTTCCAAAGTTTTACAAAGAGCCAGAACGCTACGCCTTTACCTTGGAAATGTCCTTTCTTGCAGATAGGTATCAGCAAATCTCAGATGACCTGTCACAATTGGATTTGTTCAAGGATTTTATGGTTAGTGATTATGATGTACACAAATCGTTAATTTTTTCTAAAGTCACACTTCCAGACGATGAGTTTAGACTGTATAGAAAGTTGTTTTATCAGGTTTATAAGGACATAGCTAGGCCAGATTTATACGTGTATTTATACCAGAACACAGAACGACTGCAACAAAACATCAAAAAGCGAGGGCGTAATTACGAAAAGGAAATAAAGGATGATTATTTAGAAAAAATCAATTCTGGATATCTTAACTTCTTGAGAAATCAGGATGCTTTAAACGTAAAGATTATTGATATTTCTGAATTGGATTTTGTAAAGAACCGAAAGGATTATCTCTGGTTGTTAGACGAGATCAATGTCTAAGACAAGCGATATAAGGTCGTTACGATTTTTCCTTTAGTATCTCCAATTACGATTTCATTTAAAATTGTTTTTGATGTTACCTTAAGTTCAAAAGGCTTTGCCATGACATCCACACCACTGTTTTGCTTTAAGCGTATGCCCAAACTCGCAATCTTATCTTTATTTGGCACAAAAGCATGCGCAGGAATGTGTTCTGTAAGGATGAGAAAGTTGTACTGAGAAAGCTTTTTAAGGATAATTGAAATCTCAGCATTAGATAAATGTTGAAGTACTTGTCTAAGGATAACAACATCTGCCTTAGGTATTGGGTCTTTAACGATATCAAGACAAAGAAATTGAAGATGGCTTGCTTTAAAACGTTTCTTGTTTTGTTCAATTAGAGCATCTACAATATCAATGGCAATGTACTTTTTGGTGTAAGGCACCAAGTGTTGGCCAATATTGAAATCGCCACATCCCAAATCACAAACTGAGAGTTTTTCTTTTCTGCAATCAAGAAATGCGGTAACTGCTTCCAGATAAGGTAAAGTAAATTCTTGTTTATGCGATCCCTCTCCAGAATAGAAATCAAATTCTGGTCCACCCCAAAGGTGTTTCTCGTAAATCTGCTGCATTACGGCTTTGGTGGGCCAAGGTTGCTTTGCAGAAGGCATTATTTGGTGTCTTTTAAGCCCTCAAAATAACGCAAAAGTGTATAGGCAATTAAAAGAATAATTGGTGCGATTACCAGGAAATATATGATATTCCAATATAAAATTGATGCTTCAGGACTTCCTGTATAACCACTTGCACTAGAGCTGAAATTAAAACCTAAATTTCCAGAAAGTAGATAGGCAATTCCAAACCATAGAAAGGCTATGGTGATTAATCCTAACATTAAAAAACGTAATATTTTACCTAAAACAGAACCGCTACCCTTAAAACCCTTTTTTAAGCTGTAAGCGCCTAGCTGAAGCCCAATAAATCCAATCCACACAATGATATTACCTGCAGGAATTCCAAGTAAATTATAAGTTAGAATGGAAGAACCAGTTGAAAACAGAATAACAACAAGACCGATAATTAGCAATGAGATAGATGAGACGGTTTTGTAATTCATTTTTATGATTTTAAACGTTTTAATTTAGAAAACACATCCCAAATCACTACGCCAGCACTTACGGAAATGTTTAAAGAATGCTTTGTTCCAAATTGAGGGATTTCAACAACAACATCACTAGCATCAACGACCTCTTGGGCCACTCCTTTAACCTCATTGCCAAAAACAAAAGCATATCTAGTGTTTTTGTTGGGCTCAAAGTCGTTAAGCATCACGGCATGCTCTGCCTGCTCTATAGAACAAATGGTTACATTTTGTTTTTTTAATGTTTTAATGGCTTCTAAGGTGCTTTCAAAATAGTCCCATTCCACGGATTCGGTGCTTCCTAGAGCTGTTTTTCTAATATCGTTGTGTGGTGGTTTTGCGGTAATACCACAAAGGTAAATTTTCTCAACAAGAAAGGCATCACTCGTCCTGAAAACCGAGCCTATATTGTTAAGGCTTCTTATATTATCTAGAACAATTATGATCGGTGCCTTTTCCGCTGTTTTAAATCCTGGAATATCTAAACGGTCTAATTCGCTATTCTTTAATTTGCGCATGTTGACATCTTAGGTTTTTTGTAGATAACTTATGGGCTTATCACTTTATAAAACAAGCCTATTTGGCTACTTTAGCGTACTTACTGTAAAAGCAAAAATACATAAACCGTTGGCTAAAAAGGCAAAAAAAGAGACCCCTTTGATGAAGCAGTACAATGCCATTAAGGCAAAGTACCCAGATGCCTTGTTGCTGTTTAGGGTTGGTGATTTTTATGAAACCTTTGGAAGTGATGCCATAAAGGCTGCTAAGATTTTAGACATCATCTTAACAAAGCGTGGCTCTGGTAGCGAAAGTGAAACAGAATTGGCCGGATTTCCTCACCATTCCTTAAATACCTATTTGCCCAAATTGGTAAGAGCAGGCGAGCGTGTTGCTATTTGTGACCAGCTGGAAGACCCTAAGCAGACCAAAAAGATAGTTAAACGTGGAGTTACCGAATTGGTAACACCAGGCGTGGCCTTAAATGATGATATTTTACATTCAAAATCCAACAACTTTTTATGTGCGGTACATTTTGATAAGAAATATATAGGCATCGCATTCCTGGACATTTCCACTGGCGAATTCTTAACTTCACAGGGAAACGAGGAGTATATAGATAAGTTGCTGCAGAATTTCAATCCGAGTGAGGTCCTTATCTCCAAAAAAGACAAGAAAGAGTTTTTAGAAACTTTTGGTAACGATTTCCATACATTTTATTTAGAAGAATGGGTATTCCAATCAGATTATGCTTATGAAACTTTAACCAAACATTTTGGTACAAAAACATTGAAAGGTTTTGGTATTGAAGACTTGTTTGAAGGCATAATAGCTTCAGGTGTTGTGCTTCATTATCTGGGAGAGACGCGCCACAATAAATTACAGCACATTGCTACCATAGCACGAATTGCTACCGATGATTACGTGTGGATGGACAAATTCACCATCAGAAATTTGGAGCTTTATCATTCAACAAATACTAATGCGGTAACGCTTATTAATGTTATTGACAAAACCATTTCGGCAATGGGTGGACGCACCTTAAAGCGTTGGTTAGCTCTGCCATTAAAGCATGCCGAAAAGATAAAACAACGGCATGATGTCATCCAATTTATGTTGAATAATGATACTGTACTTCAAAAGATACAGGGTCAAAT
>CAZGDG010000027.1:0-1399 GCA_964524415.1 uncultured Flavobacteriaceae bacterium | reverse complement strand
GTAAATGTTTTAAAAGGAAATACTATCGCTGAGGGCTTTTCTAAAGAGCTTGATCACCTGAGAAATCTATCAAAATCAGGTAAGGATTATCTTGATAATATGCTTGAGCGTGAAAGTGAGCGTACCGGAATTCCATCGCTTAAAATTTCTTCTAACAATGTTTTTGGGTATTACATTGAAGTTAGAAACACCCATAAAGATAAGGTGCCGCAAGAATGGATTAGAAAACAGACGCTTGTTAGTGCGGAGCGCTACATAACAGAAGAGCTTAAAGAATACGAAGCAAAAATACTTGGAGCAGAAGAGCGTATTTTGGCTATTGAGCAGGAACTCTTTTCTGAGTTGGTAGTATGGATGCATCAGTTCATTGTACAGGTACAACAGAATGCCCAGCTCATAGGTCAGTTAGATTGTCTTTGTGGGTTTGCGAGCCTAGCAAAATCCAATAATTACCATTGTCCAATTATTGAAGACAGTTATGACTTGGATATAAAGGAAGGCAGACATCCGGTTATAGAAAAGCAGTTGCCACTAGGTGAAGCTTATGTTGCCAATGACGTTTACCTAGACCGCGAAACGCAACAGATTATTATGATTACGGGTCCTAATATGTCGGGGAAATCGGCGATATTAAGACAAACCGCACTGATTGTCCTTTTAGCCCAAATAGGAAGCTTTGTCCCAGCCAAGGAGGCCAGAATCGGCCTTGTAGATAAGATTTTTACACGTGTTGGCGCGAGTGATAATATTTCAATGGGAGAATCTACTTTTATGGTAGAAATGAATGAGACCGCATCTATACTTAATAACATATCTGATCGCAGTTTGGTGCTTTTAGATGAAATCGGTCGAGGTACCAGTACGTATGACGGTATATCCATTGCTTGGGCTATTAGCGAGTATCTTCATGAGCATCCTTCTAGGCCAAAAACCCTCTTTGCTACTCATTATCATGAACTTAATGAGATGACAGAAACCTTTGAACGCATTAAAAACTTTAATGTCTCCGTTAAGGAGTTAAAGGATAAAGTACTTTTTGTGAGAAAACTTGTTGAAGGCGGTAGCGAGCATAGTTTTGGAATTCATGTGGCCAAAATGGCTGGGATGCCTCAGCAGGTCATTAGGCGGGCCAATAAAGTGTTAGCAAAATTGGAAAAATCTCATTCTAATGAAGAGCTCACCGATAAAGTAAAATCCTTAAAAAACGATATGCAGCTGAGTTTCTTTAATTTAGATGACCCCTTACTAGAGGAGATAAAAGACGAAATTCTACATACTGATATTGATACTTTGACACCGGTTGAAGCCTTGATGAAGCTTAATGAAATTAAGCGAATGCTGGTAAAAAAGAAACAAGCTTAAAATGCCATTTTTTATTTCAAAAAGTCTTTGCTTTTAT
>CAZGDG010000026.1:32411-33932 GCA_964524415.1 uncultured Flavobacteriaceae bacterium | reverse complement strand
CGCCAACTTGTTAAAAACTTGTTGACAATGTTTATAAAATTACCTTTCATTATCCTATACATTTTTAAATCTTTGTCAGTCCCAAATCACTCCTAAAAAAGTTGTTTAATAGTCAAAAAAAAGTAAAAGAAACATGTCGCAAGCAGTAGAACCAATTTTAGAAGAAAACAAAAATCGTTTTGTAATTTTTCCAATTCAGCACCATGATTTATGGGAATGGTACAAGAAGTCCGAAGCTAGTTTTTGGACCGCTGAGGAAATAGACTTACACCAAGATTTGTCGGATTGGTCTACCAAATTAAATGATGACGAACGTTACTTTATTAAACATATTTTAGCCTTTTTTGCCGCAAGTGATGGAATTGTAAATGAAAATCTGGCGGAAAATTTCGTAAACGAGGTTCAGTACAGTGAAGCTAAGTTTTTCTATGGCTTCCAGATTATGATGGAAAATATCCACAGTGAAACCTACTCGTTACTCATAGATACCTACGTTAAAGATGAGGAAGAGAAAGATGTCCTTTTTAAGGCCATAGAAAATTTTCCAGCCATTAAGAAAAAAGCAGACTGGGCCTTAAAGTGGATTGAGTCGCCAAGTTTTGCCGAGCGCTTAATTGCCTTTGCAGCAGTAGAAGGTATTTTCTTCTCAGGAGCGTTCTGCTCTATTTTCTGGTTAAAGAAAAGAGGCTTAATGCCAGGTTTAACCTTCTCAAATGAATTGATATCTAGAGACGAAGGTGTTCACTGTGATTTTGCAGTACACCTGCACAATAACCACTTGGTAAATAAAGTGCCAAAAGAGCGTATACGTGAAATTATCATAGATGCATTAAATATAGAAAGAGAGTTTATCACAGAATCACTGCCAGTAAGTCTTATTGGGATGAATGCTAAACTCATGACGCAATATCTAGAGTTTGTTACGGATAGGCTCTTGGGAGAGCTTGAATGTGAGAAAGAATACAATGCGTCAAATCCATTCGATTTTATGGATATGATTTCGCTTCAAGGAAAAACCAATTTCTTTGAAAAACGCGTTTCAGAATATCAAAAAGCCGGAGTGCTAAACAAGGAAGAAGAGAAAGATAAATTTTCTTTCGACGCTGACTTTTAATTGGGTTAGGTCTAGACTTAGACCAAAAAATCCAATGCCTTTTCTGTCCCAAATCTAAGTTTTGAGGCAGATTCTATAACAATTAATTAATCTAACAGTAGTGGGTGGGTTGCCTACATAGGAAATCTGTCTGCTCGAACTAACTAACTAACGCCATGCTGAGTTGGTGTATTCAGCGGGTATTAAATTAAATAACGTATGTATGTAATTAAAAGAGACGGCCGTAAAGAACCCATGATGTTCGATAAGATTACGGCAAGAGTAAGAAAATTGTGTTATGGGTTAAACGAATTAGTGGATCCCGTAAAGGTCGCCATGCGAGTCATAGAAGGCTTGTACGATGGCGTTACTACTAGTGAACTAGACAATCTTGCCGCAGAAATTGCTGCGACAATGACCACAAGTCA
>CAZGDG010000026.1:0-32311 GCA_964524415.1 uncultured Flavobacteriaceae bacterium | reverse complement strand
TGAATGGCAAAATTGCTGAGCGCCCACAACACATGTTAATGCGTGTATCTGTTGGTATTCATTTAGATGATTTAGATGCTGTACTGGAAACCTATGAGTTAATGTCCAAAAAGTACTTTACTCATGCAACGCCAACACTGTTTAATTCAGGGACACCAAAACCACAAATGTCGTCTTGTTTCTTGTTAACCATGAAAGAAGATAGCATCGATGGTATTTATGATACATTAAAGCAAACAGCTAAAATCTCACAATCTGCTGGTGGTATAGGCTTATCTATACACAATATCAGAGCTACGGGAAGCTATATTGCAGGTACAAACGGCACCTCAAACGGAATTGTACCCATGCTTCGTGTATTTAATGATACGGCACGTTATGTAGATCAAGGCGGTGGAAAGCGCAAAGGCAGTTTTGCCATTTATCTTGAAACTTGGCACGCGGATATATTTGATTTCCTAGATCTTAAGAAAAATCACGGTAAAGAAGAAATGCGTGCACGCGACCTGTTCTATGCGATGTGGATTTCAGATCTTTTTATGAAACGTGTACAGGAAGATGGCGAATGGACCTTAATGTGTCCTAACGAGTGCCCAGGTTTGGCAGACACGCATAGTGAAGAGTTCGAAGCCCTATATACCAAGTACGAAGCTGAGGGTAAAGGGCGCAAAACAATTAGAGCAAGGGAATTGTGGGAAAAAATCCTCGAGTCTCAAATTGAGACCGGTACACCATATATGCTTTATAAAGATGCTGCTAACCGCAAGTCTAACCAAAAGAACTTAGGAACCATTAAGTCCTCTAACCTTTGTACAGAGATATTGGAATATACGTCTCCAGATGAAGTAGCGGTCTGTAACTTGGCATCAATTGCCTTACCAATGTTTGTAAAGAATGGCGAGTTTGATCATAAGGAGCTATTCAGAATAACCAAGCGCGTTACCAAAAATTTAAATCGTGTCATCGATAGAAATTACTATCCAGTACCAGAGGCTGAGAATTCTAATTTCCGCCACAGACCAATAGGGCTGGGTGTGCAAGGTTTAGCCGATACGTTTATTAAGTTACGCCTGCCTTTTACGAGTGATGAAGCTAAAAAGTTAAATCAAGATATTTTTGAGACCCTTTACTACGCAGCCGTTACTGCTTCTATGGAAGAGGCTAAAGCTGATGGACCTTACCAAAGTTATGAAGGTTCGCCAATAAGTAAAGGTGAGTTTCAGCACAATCTATGGAATATAAAAGATGAAGAGTTAAGCGGTCGCTGGGACTGGGCAAAGTTGCGTAAGCAAGTACTAAAGCATGGTGTAAGAAATTCACTTTTAGTGGCTCCGATGCCAACCGCGAGTACATCTCAAATATTAGGAAATAACGAGTGTTTTGAGCCATACACCTCTAACATTTACACTAGACGCGTACTATCTGGAGAGTTTATTGTTGTAAACAAGCATCTCTTGGAAGATTTAGTTGAACTTGGCTTATGGAATGAAAGTGTTAAGCAGGACATCATGAGAGCCAACGGTTCAATTCAAGGCATCGATGTTATTCCAGAAGATATTAAGGAGCTTTACAAAACGGTTTGGGAATTAAGCATGAAGGATATTATTGATATGTCCCGTCAGCGCGGTTATTTTATTGACCAATCACAATCGTTGAATTTATTTATGGAAGGTGCAACGATGGCCAAATTAACCTCTATGCATTTTTATGCTTGGAAAAGCGGCTTAAAAACAGGCATGTACTACTTACGTACTAAGAGTGCGGTAGATGCCATTAAATTCACTCTAACCAATAAGAAGAAAGAGCAACCTGTCGCAGAGGCTGTTAAAGTAACAGAAGATGCCGTGGTAGCAAAACAAAAAGCAAAAGCTGCAAAAACTGCTGCTAAGTTTACCCAAGAGACCACAGAGGTTGAGCCTTTATCTCCAGAGGAGATGAAAGCTTTGATTGCACAGGCCAAGGAAGGGGAAGGCGATGATTGTTTAATGTGCGGTTCCTAAGACCAACTTCTGCATATGCAGAAAACTGAATTTAAGTGTTATCTAAGCACCTCAGTGATGAGGTGCTTTTTTTTGTATCAATATTTTCTTAAGCTATGTACAGAGGCCTACTTAACTTTAAGCCAAGTCTCTTGAATTTATAATAAGTTTACATTAAATTAACAATATGCTAATATTTAAACAATTTTTGAACTTTTGCTTTTATGATTAGAAGATTTGTTTTCAGCAGTCTGCTAATTGTCTTAGCAGTACTACTTTTTGCCTACGATAATTTTAAAACCATAGCATCTGGTATTGCAATTTTATTATTTGGGATGGTGTTACTAGAGGAAGGCTTTAAAGTATTTGCAAAAGGACCGCTTCAAAGTATTTTAAAAAAAGCAACCAATAAATTATATAAAAGCATATCTGCAGGAGCTTTAGTGACGGCAATTATACAATCAAGTTCTTTGGTTTCGATTATTGCTATTTCTTTTATCAGTGCTGGACTTATTTCTTTAAGTGCAGGCATCGGACTAATATTTGGAGCCAACATCGGGACTACAGCTACGGCCTGGTTAGTTGCAGGTTTTGGTCTAAAGATTAAAATATCCGAATTGGCCATGCCTATGTTAATATTTGGAATCATTTTTTCTTTTCAGAAAAAACGTTCTTTAAAGGGTTTAGGTGATATATTGGCAGGTCTAGGGTTTTTCTTTTTAGGAATCTATTTTATGAAGGAAGGTTTTGATGTCTTCAAGGAGTATATAGACCTTTCACAATATGCTGTATCTGGATTTTTAGGAGTATTTCTTTATACAGGAATTGGAATAATTATTACAACTATATTACAATCAAGTAGTGCAACATTGGCACTTATTTTAACCGCTTTGTCTGCCGGACAGATAGAGTACGAAAACGCATTAGCCCTCGCCATTGGTGCAAATGTAGGGACTACAATCACTGCTGTTTTAGGTTCTATAGGGTCAAATATATATGGGAAACGATTAGCTGGCGCTCACTTTATTTTTAATGTCATCACAGGGCTCGTTGCACTAGTGTTGATTTATCCCTTAGCAAATTTAGTAAACGCAATAGCAGATAGTATTAATATTAGTGCAACAGATTATACCTTGAAATTAGCTGTGTTCCACACCCTATTTAATTTTATTGGTGTGGTACTAATGATTCCTTTTATAAAAGGTTTAGAGCGTATTTTATTAAAAGTCTTTAAGGAGCAAGAACATAAAGATTTTGATGAGCCAAAGTATTTGAATGAAGCGGTTTTACAATTTCCTCATTCAATAATAACGGCTTTAATAAAAGAGTCAAAAAACTTATATAAGGAATCAATTTTTGAAATTGTTGCCCATGGAATGAATATTCACAGGAATGATATAAAATCTAATAAAAAAGTAAAGACTATAGTCAAGAAAGCCCATAAAAATTTCAACGTAAACATTGAAGATATTTATTACAAAAAAGTGAAGCACATTTATGGCGAAATCATAAGGTATGCAACAATAGCTGAAAAAGAACTTGATTTAAACGTCAATCAAATTAATATGATTTTGGATATTAAAATTGCCAATCGTAGAATGATTGAAGTTATAAAACATGTAGGAGACTTAAATAAAAATATTACGTTATCCTTAGATATGGACAACAAGTATATGCTGCAAGAATATGATGGTTTTAGGAAAAAAATAACCAAAGTCCTGCGCGAAATTTATTTCTTTAGAAAGGCTGAAAATTCACAAGAATATGCAGTAAAGTTGAAACAATTAAAACAAGAGGCAAAGGAGAATATAAGATATAGCAATAAATCTATTGATAAACTAATTAGAGAGGATTTAATTACAGTAGAGATGGCATCCTCGCTGTTTAATGATTATACAAATGTCAACCAAATCATCAAAAAACTAATAGAAATTGCAGAATTGCTCTACGGAAAAAAAGACACGTTACTGGATAACGTGGAATAACTCAACATTACCATAATTAATTACAGGCATGTATTTTTTTCTAAATGGGTAATGTTGTGTGAAATAAAAAAGCATCCAATGCCGAACTATACGGGAGGATGCTTTTTATTTGTTGAGGGTAATGGATTAATTGGCCTCCATAAGGGCGAAAAACTTGTCTATATTCGGCATTAAAATAATGCGTGTACGTCTATTTTTAGCTCTATTCTCTTTAGAATCGTTATCTACGAGCGGCTGGTAGCTACTTCTTCCAGACGCAATTAATTGCTCAGGAGCTACCTTAAATTGCTTCTGAAGCTTTCTAACTACAGATGTAGCACGTAATACACTAAGATCCCAGTTATCTTGGATTTTTGCTGTATTGATACTTCTAGAATCTGTGTGCCCTTCAACCATAACATCTAAGCTAGGCTCAGAATTGATAACATCGGCAAGTTTTTTCAAAATCTTGTCTGCTTTATTGCTTACACGATAGCTTCCAGTATTAAACAACATATCATCAGCTATTGAAATCATAACTACGGTTTCGTTAATATCTACGACAAGATCTTCGTCTTCATCTAAATCGCTCGTGTCAATAGCTTTACTTAAGTTATACTGAACTGCAAGGTTCATGGAGTCCTTAAGTGTTTTTGCCTTAGCTAATTTTCCCGGATCAACCTGATCTAAGGTTTCCAACATTTTCTGCTTGCTCATTCCAGACATGACAGTGCCATCTTTGTTTACCTCAAATTTGGCTTCGTTTTCTACGGTTAAGCCTTCGACATCTTGATTAAGGGATTGAATTTTGGCATTGTATTCGTTTACACGTGCTTCTATAGCCGCAAATTTGTTTTCTAGCTCTTCCTTTTCTACGCGTGTTTTGGTAAGCTCACTTTTTATTTGGCCATTTTCTTCTTCTAAAGCCACATATTTTTTCTTGGATACACATGAGCTAAGAAGTAAAACACTAACAAAAAGAATTGAAATTTTTTTCATGATTTGATTATTGGTTTAAAGAATTTATACAATACATATACGACAAAAGGAAAGTTTTAGACGTTGAAAGGCCTAAAAAATGCAACTGAATAAAAAAGAGTTAACAAATAGAAGCTATTTACTAATTCTGACGGAGGTATTCTTGGCCAAGTAAATCTATTCTGCTTGAACTTTGGCAGGTTCAACAGAGCTGTCGTGAGCACTATAGTATTCTTCGAGTAAATTCATGATGCCAGTAAGTAAGTCTTTTGTTTCTAGCAGAAGACCAAAATATAAGGTGGTGTTTTTAGGACTGGACTCTTCGTTTCTTGTGCGTTCTACCTGTTTGGTTATTTTAGTTTTAACAATATCAAAGATGACATCTTTGTCGTGTAGAATCTCACCAATCTTGTCGAAAGAACGGGACTCAAAGGCGGCTTGAGTATTTAAAAATAGTTTTTCAAGTTCTGCATCTAAATCTTTTAATTCTTTAATCTGACTGAACTTTAGCTTTTTATGATTGTTATTAACGTGCTTAAGACTTACTCTAGAAATATATTCTAAAGATTGCGCCATATCTTGTAGATAGTTGAGAATGTTTAAATAAAAGTTACTTGCCGATAAGCTAGGCTCTTCAAGATTTTTAATAAAGAAAAAGATATTATCCCTAAGGTCATCAACTTCATTAGACAACTTTTCTACCTGCTTTTTATTCTTTTTTAATACGGTCAAGTTTTGAATTGCCAAGCCATTTATGGCATTGGTGTAAATTCTATTCCCTCGTTTAAGTACATTGGCAATATTAGAGGCACTTTCGTAAATAACGCCTTGAGTAGAACTACTTTCTGCTTTCTCTAACTTATCTTCCTCTAGCAGTACCTTATTATTTTTGCGATGGGAAATATAATTTTTCCCAAGCATGATTAAGGCAAAGCAGAAAAGGCCTACTATGGCATAGCCTTCACCATAAAATAAAATGACTGCCATTATAGAAGCGGCCGTGAAGGCGCTAAAAGCAGTAAAAAACCATCCGCCAATGACATTAAGAACGCCAGCTACACGATATACAGCACTCTCAGAACCCCAAGCTCTATCTGCTAAGGAAGTTCCCATGGTAACCATAAAGGTGACGTAGGTTGTAGATAGTGGCAATTTCATGGAGGTGGCAATGGATATCAATACACTTGCTACCATAAGATTAACAGCTGCACGTACCAAATCAAAAGCGGGAGCATCAGCTGTTTTAACGATAACTCTCGGTTGTTTAAATTGTTGGTCTGCCCAAGTTTTATAGGATTCTGGTAAAACACGATTTAAACTTGTGCCCACACCAATAGAGTAACGCACAATACTTCGTGATAAGAAGTTAGGTTCAAAACGCTCACGACCTTCATCTTGGCGCGCTAAATCTACTGAGGTTTTTACCACAGCCCTGGCTTTAGTAGAAAACCAAAGGGTGAGTACCATGACTAATCCAGCCAGTAAAAGTAAAATAGGTTGCGTTTGTACAGGCTCTCCCAAAGCAGACATGACATAATCTGTGGACGCTATACCACTTACAGACCATACTTCATAGGAATTATAGGCCGCAATAGGAACACCAATAAAGTTAACTAAATCATTACCGGCAAATGCCACCGCAAGAGCGAAGGTGCCTATGACTATAATTATGGTATAAATTTGAGCTTTAAACAGTTTAACCGCTAAATACGATATAATGGAAAATACGATAAAGCTACCCTCTAAAAAATAAAACGGATGATCAGTTAAAAAATCTAATATGTTAGATGGAATAAAGGTGGCGTTTTTTAATCCCTTTACAATGATGAAGTACATTATCGCAGTCACCGCTATACCGCTAAAAATAGCACTGTACCATATTGGCTTTGCCTTAAAATTAAAGGACAATAGGAGCCGTGAAACATATTGAACAATAGCACCAATGGTAAAGGCAACTACAACCGAGAGTAAAATGCCCAGAATTATTTCTAAAGCCTTGGAGTTATTAATGTAATTGGTAAGGTCGGTTAGGCTCTGCGCCTCATCGCTATAGATTTTAATTAAGGCCATGGCAACAGAAGCACCTAAAAGTTCAAATACGATGGAGACTGTAGTAGATGTAGGTAAACCTAGCGTATTAAAAAAATCTAGAAGTAAAATATCCGTAAGCATTACGGCCAAGAAAATGACCATAATCTCATTAAACATAAATTCGCCAGGATTAAATATGCCTTTGCGCGCCACTTCCATCATGCCGCTGGAGGTGAGTGCCCCAACAGCAACACCAATGCTGGCAACTATCATAATGGTTTTAAAGGAAACGGCTTTAGAACCGATAGCCGAATTAAGAAAATTTACGGCATCGTTACTAACACCAACAACTAAATCTGCTACCGCCAAAAAAGCTAAGATGGCGAGCATATAGATGTAAAGATTCTCCATGCAGAGCTTATGCTAAATTTATGTATGCAAATTTGATCTTTTAATTTGATCGTTATGTTACCTAAGTGTTATGTTCTTTTAGGTATTTAAAAATCTAAGTTACACCAATAACCACTAACAGTAAACAAATTCTTATTAATAGATGTTAGCGCATCCAAAAAACAAATGTAAACACCTGAAATACAGTTGATAATAATTTTAATGTTAACTTAATGTTACGTAAAAGTTGTTTAAAAGTAAAATTAGTGTTAAGTTTGTATTGTTATTATTAATAAAGCCCAAAGATTATGAAGAAAGTTGTTGTTGTACTAATTTTTTTAGTTGTAGGGGTTACCTACGCCCAAAAGGAAAGAACACTAAAATTAAACAAAGAGAAAGATTTAATTGAAGTTGTATATTATCATGATAATGGCGAGATAAGTCAAACAGGATATTATACTAAAGATGGAAAACTTCACGGTAATTGGTTTAGCTATTGCCAAGAAGGTAACAAAATTGTATCTGCCAAATACGATAATGGTAAGAAGGTAGGTAAGTGGTTCTATTGGAATGATGATAAGTTAACCGAAGTTGATTATAATGACAATATAATCGCAAGTGTTAACAAGTGGACGAGTTCAGAAACGTCCGTGGCTTCCAATTAATCCACTTTAGATAATAAAAAAAGGGCTTCTATAATTTAGAAGCCCTTTTTTATTTTAAAGACATCAATCTTTCTATAACTATGATTAGTTGTTGTTAGTCCAACCTGCACCCCAAGAAGCAAAGTCTGTACCAGTTGCATTAGCAGCGTCTCCAAATATAAGATCTCCTGTGGTGATAGGGTTTTCTAACCCATCCAATAGTACTGGAGTATCAACGTTTGTGAAAGAAATATCAGTAACCGAAGTAGCACCATCTAAAACACCTTGGCTAGTTGCTTGGCCTGGTTCATCATCCTCGATTACAAAGCCACGTCCAAAACCACTCACTGTTATATTTGAGAATACACCTCTTGAGCCAGCTCTTAGTCTAAATGCACGACCAGAATCTTCATCACCAATTACAGTAACATTAGTTACGGTTGGCGCAGAAAAATAACCACCTTCATTGGAGAAATCTGTATTGAAACCGTCCATTTCAAATCCACTATCGTGAGGTACGCCAACATTTTGTAAAACATATACATCAGTGATAGAACCTGTCCATCCTTCAGTCCAATCTATTGAATCATCTTCAGCATCAGTAACAACTAAGTGATTTGCATTTACAGTTCCGCCAAAGAACTCAAAACCATCGTCAGAACCTTTATATATCTGAACATAGTCAATAATAGTTTGGTTACCCACTGCGTATAGCGAAAGACCGTTCAATTCGGCATTACCATCGATAGCTCCTCCAACATATTCTAAACGAACGTACTCCAAGCGCCCAGAATTATCATCTGGAGTGTTGCCACCATAAGATAAACCACCAACCTCAGTAGTAGCAGTATCTGTAGATCCGTCTGCTGTAGAATTTATAGGAGCTCTACCACAAATAACAATTCCTCCCCAATCTCCGGAACTAGGAGTATTTGCGTTAGACGTAAAAACGATAGGGTTATTAGCCGTTCCTGCAGCTTGAATGTCAGCACCTGGCAAAATAGCAATGTAGGCATTAACACCAACAGGTTCTACTCTAACAGTAGTTCCAGCAGGTACGGTTAGCGTTGTACCCTCTGACATTAATACTGGACCAGTAATTAGGTACTCTTCATCAGCACTTAATGTTAAATCTTGTTGGTACACACCACTTAAGGTAATTACACCGTCATCACCACTGCCACCAGAGTTGTTGTTAATGGTCGTTGTGCTATTGTCGTTAATGACAATATCTGCTGTATCATCTCTTTCACATCCCATAATGGCCAATGCAAAAGAAAAAAGTAATAATAAATTGCGTTTCATTGTAATTTGAATTTAATTGAGATTATTTATTGTTTTGTGTTTAAAATTTATAGCTAAGCGATACTCCAGAATTGATACCAAGTTTAAATTGGGATATGGTGATATCGCCACTTCCAGTACCCTCCCGAGTAAACGTAATATTTGGATTTAATAGATTTTGTGCGAACACTGTAAGTTCCAACCCTTCAGTTAATGGACTCTTCCATACAAAGTCTAATGATGTTACACTATTCTCAACAATGTTTCCTAAACTTCCTGAACCAATAGAGAAGATTCGATCTGAGAAATAAGAGCTTACCAAGGTAAATTGAGGCTCATAGCTACCAAATTTTGGTGTATAGTTTAGGTCTGCATTAAATACCCAGTTAGAGGCGCCTTCCAACTCTTCAGAATCTCTGTTGAATGCGGTAGTAAATGTTCCGGAGACATCTCGTAAATCTTGTTCGGTATGGAGATAGGAACCATTGAATCCAAAGGCTAATACAGTTGATTCATCATCTCTATTGATAAGATTTTTCCGCACCTCAAGCTCTAGCCCATAAACCTCTGCAAGGTCGCCAGTTCTAAAGAATCGTTGTGTGCCTGTTGCATCTGCTGCAACCACACGGTTTACAGGGTCGTTTATTCGTTTTACGAAACCAGCAACAGATAAGATCTCAGTTGGAGACATAAACCACTCATATTTTAAATCAAAATTATAGATATCAGAATAGGTTGCTCCAGTACCATCTATACCGCCTAATAAATCTGGGTTACCACCATATCTCACGGTAACATCTTCATATATGAATGGCGCAACTTCTTTAAATTCAGGTATAGAAGCTGTTTGGCTAAAGGAGAATCTTAGGTTAGAATCGTCGTTAAGGGCATACTTAACGTTTAAACTTGGAAGAAGAAGCGTTTCATTTACACTTCTAATACCGGGATCGTTTGGTGGAATATTAATTACATCGTATTCTATATCTTGTTCAAAATATTCAACTCTAATTCCTGGTACTAATAACCATTTCTCTCCTAGCGAAATTTCCGCATTCATATATCCAGCCAAAATAGAGAGTTCACCGTTATAAATATTTTCTGGTAAACCTGGGACATTGGAATTGCCTAAATCATTATTTATTGGATTTAAAACAATGGTGTTAAACAAACCAGAACCTTCTGGAATATTAATATTGGTTACTCCAAGTATAGAGTTGAGGTCGTTAACGTCTGTAACTGGAGTATTATCCCTGTCAACGATTTCATAACCATAGCGAATACTGCTAAAGTTTCTGCGTTTAATTCTACCATTATGGCCAATATTAAGTTTGAAGTTTTCTGAAAATTCCTTTTTAAAGTTTACAAAGCTTGCGTATTCGTTGTCTTCAATAGTTTGAAAAAACCTTTGATTATCAAAAGGGATGTTAGTGTAAAAAATTGGATTTGTTGAAGGGTCATTATCCAATGCAAATTGATAATTTTCAAAAGAAAATCTGCGACGATCGGGCTCATCAGAAAGCACTTTATTGTAGCCAGCGCCCCATGTTAACTCCAAGGACGAATCATCAAACAAGTGTTTCCCAAGTAATTGGTTTACAAAAACCATATCTTGATTAAACCTACCATTTATGGTAAAGAAACCGCGACCATTAGGGTCTACACTCGCTATATCATCACGATTAAATCCTTGGCCTTGCGTACCAAAGTAGCCTACTTGGTCACTAGAGCTATTAATAAACAAAGAACTATATTTAAAGGAGTTATAATTGTCCAATTTAAAATCAACGTTTAACATCCCAGTGGTGTTAGTACTGTAATCGTACTCTTCCACATTTGGGAAATCTACCTTTAAAACGTTTGTAAAATCTCTTGCTACGCCTTCTCGGTATTCATAACCATTGGAAAAGCCTAAAGTAGCAAAAAAGCTTAATCGTGTATCGTCATCAAAGTTATGTGAATAGCCACCAGAAATATTACCACTAAGGTTTATTGGCGAACTACCATCTTGAGGGTCTACCGTGTGAGACAGAACCACGCTAAATGGATTGTTATTATAGCGATTGTAATAGCCAAAGAAGCTCGGGCCATCATTTCTAACAAAATTTTCACCAGCAGCAAGGGAGTTAACACCACTTCCTAAGGAGACTTTTACAAAACCATTACCGTTATATTCTTTGGAGTTGATATTTACATTACCAGCAGAGAAGTCACCGTAAAAACTAGACGTAAAAGCTTTACTTACAGAAATATTCTCAATAATGTCTGTGGTAAATAAGTCTAAATCGATATTCTTTTTGTTCACATCTGTAGATGGCAACGGCAATCCGTTAAATGTGGTATTTTGGTAGCGGTCACCTAATCCCCTGACATAAACATCACTAGAGTTTTGTTGTTTGGAAATACCAGATATTTTAGAGACAGCACCAGCAGCATCTCCAACACCCTTTCTGGATAACTCTACAGCACCAATACTTTGTTTAATAGCTACTGCTTTCTTTTGGTCAAGTAGCAGAGCAGCCTCACTCTCTTTTCGTGCTGTAGTTTTAATAACTACTTCTTCTAGGGCTGCAGCACTGGCTCCCATTGGTACATTTACAGTAGTAACCTTCCCTGCGATTACAGTTGCCTCTATCTCCAAAGTTTCGTAACCAACAAAACTGAATACTAAAATGTATTTACCAGGGTCTAAGCCCTTAAGTTCGTAAAGACCATCCGAGTCTGTAGTAGTACCTGTAGTAGTGCCTTTTATAACTACATTTGCAAATGGAAGTGGCTCATTATTAAATTCCTTATCTGTCAACTTACCAACAATAGAACCCGTATCTTGAGCTTGGATACCAAAGGCTATAAAAAAACTAAATATAAATAGTATGCGTTTCATTTGCTTTAAAATTGTTGGTGCAAAGAAACTGTGATATTCCTGTTTTTAAGTTAATCGATAATTAAACATTTGTAATTAAAAAGTTAGTGAAGTGTTAGCTTAATATTAAGTCGCGTTATAATAGGGAAACACTCAGTTAACATCAAAAAATGTTCTATTTTCATTTGGTAGAGTTAACTAATTAAGGGTCAATTTCTCTATCTTGCGGTTTGGAAAATTAGATGGTATGAATTGGGAGCAATTACTTTCACTTAAAAGACATGGCGATAATTTTAAGCGCTTAAGAAAAGAACAGGACGAGACCCGTTTGGGCTTTGAAGTGGACTATGACCGTATAATCTTTAGCGCGGAGTTTAGAAGTTTGCAGGATAAAACCCAAGTCATTCCCTTGTCAAAAACAGATTTTGTTCATACTAGGCTTACGCATAGCCTAGAGGTCAGTGTTGTAGGTCGTTCTTTAGGAAGAAAGGTAGGGCAACGACTTTTAGAAAAGCATCCACATCTTGCAGAAATTCATGGCTATACCTTAAACGATTTTGGAGCTATTGTGGCAGCTGCAGCCTTAGCCCACGATATAGGAAACCCACCCTTTGGCCATTCTGGGGAAAAGGCAATAGGATCGTACTTTAAAAATGGACCAGGAAGCCGTTATGCCAAGGTATTAACCGACAAGCAATATCAAGACTTATGTGATTTTGAAGGTAATGCCAATGGGTTTCATATCTTGGCGCAAAGTAGAGAAGGCCGCTCGGGTGGTCTTCGATTGAGCTATGCCACCTTAGGGGCTTTTATGAAGTACCCTAAGGAATCACTTCCTAAAAAACCAAGTACGCATATAGCCGATAAAAAGTATGGGTTTTTTCAATCCGAAAAGTCCATGTTTGTTGAAATAGCCTTAGAACTAGGTTTGCCAAACCGAAGCGAGGAAGACCTTCGTTTTCATAGGCATCCTTTGGCTTTTTTGGTTGAGGCGGCTGATGATATCTGTTACACCATAATAGATTTTGAGGATGGTATTAATTTGGGCCTTATAGAAGAAGATTATGCGTTGGAATATTTAATCAACCTGGTAAGAGATCGTATCCAGACCAAGAATTATAATGCGCTTACATCTAAACAAGACCGTATAAGCTACCTTAGAGCCCTTGCCATAGGTACTTTAATAGACGAAGCCGCCGAAATTTTTATGGTTAATGAAAATGCTATACTCAATGGCACGTTTGACACCGCACTTCTTGACGCTTCCAAATACAAGGCACAAATCCAAGATATCATAACATTGAGTATAAAGAATGTATATAATTCACAAGAGGTAGTGCAAAAAGAAATTTCAGGTTATGAAATTTTAAATCATTTACTTCAGCGTTATGGTACCGTGGCTTATAACTGCTTTAACAATAGCTTATCGCATTATGACAAGCTGCTAATCCAATTACTCCCGTCTTCATTTCATTTAGGCCAAGAATCGTTATACGATAATTTATTGAGCGTGTGCCGCTTTGTGGCGTCGTTATCGGATTCTAATGCTTTGATGCTGCATCAAAAATTGAAAGGCCAGATTTACTAAATGCATTTCATCGATTATTTTTGGTTTTTATCGTTTAATTATCGTATTTAGAAGTGAATTTAGCCCTAAAACCACCTACTTATGAGAAATAATATACTCGGAGGCTTAGTCATTTTTTTGGTTGTCGTAACCTGTTTAATTGTGTTAGATGATATTTCATCTCCAAAAAGTCAGGATGAAACAGCTACAGAATTTAATCAAAAGGATACCCAATCTACAGGCCTAGCTGTTATTGAGACGGAGGATTAATGCATCGAGTTTGGATTGCAACGACAGTGCATCCAATCCTTGGAGTTCCATCAACTCTAGCGTAGTGCCGTGCTGTACAAATTTGTCTTCAATGCCTAATACTGTAATGGATTGTGGATATTCATGAGTATTTGCAAAGGTAGTTACAGAGCTGCCAAGACCTCCTATTATCGTACCATCTTCAACGGTAACAATATGTTTGTACCTTTTAAAAATATAATGAAGTAAGGTTTCGTCAAGAGGTTTGAGAAATCTTATATCATAATGTCCAATGGCATCAGCATATTCAGATTTTGCTATGGCATCGCTTACATTGTGCGCCATTGTGCCTATGCTAATAACGGCCAGGTCATGCCCTTCTTTTAAACACGAACCTTTACCAAACGCTATAGGAGTAAAAGGTTGTTGCCATGCTGTAATATGGCCACGACCTCTTGGATATCGGATGGCCAAAGGCAATTCTAGTCCCAATTGTGCCGTGTACATGATATTTCGTAATTCAATTTCATTTCTTGGGGCAAAAATTGTAAGGTTGGGAATACAATTAAGAAAAGCCAAATCAAAAACACCGTGATGTGTAGCGCCGTCTTGACCGACCAAACCTGCCCTATCCAAACAGAAGACAACAGGGAGTTTCTGTAAAGCCACATCGTGGATTACCTGATCATAAGCGCGCTGTAAGAAGGTAGAATAAATATTACAAAAAGGAATGAGGCCTTGTGTGGCCATACCTGCAGCTAATGTAACGGCATGCTGCTCTGCGATTCCCACATCAAACGCACGCTTTGGAAATCTAGCCATCATATATTTCAGGGAACTTCCGGTAGGCATGGCTGGCGTAATACCAATGATTTTGTCATTCTTTTTGGCCAGTTCTACGATGGTGTGCCCAAAGACATCCTGATATTTTGGAGGGCCATCTTTTTTTGAAACTGAAGCTAGTTTTCCGGTTTTCGCGTCGAATCTGCCTGGTGCGTGATAGACCACCTGATTTTCTTCGGCAGATTTTAGGCCTTTGCCTTTGGTGGTAATAATATGGAGAAATTTTGGGCCATCAATGGTTTTAAGACGTTCCAGTTCTGTAATTAAAGCCTTTAGGTCGTGTCCATCTATGGGGCCTGAATACTCAAAATTTAAAGCCTCAAAAATGTTTTCGCGTTGTTGTGTGCCCTGTTTTACGTTAGTAAGGTATTCCTTTAGGGCACCAACACTTGGGTCTATGCCAATGGCATTATCATTGAGGATAATCAATAGGTTGGTATTCGTCACACCAGCATGGTTCATGGCTTCAAATGCCATTCCGCTAGCTATGGAGGCATCACCAATAACGGCAATATGTTGTCGGTTTTCACCTTTTAGTTTAGAAGCTATAGCCATACCCAATGCTGCGGAAATTGAGGTAGAGGAGTGGCCGACACCAAAGGTGTCATAAATACTTTCTGAACGTTTAGGGAAACCACTTAAACCGTGTAGTTGACGGTTGGTATGAAATTCATTCTTTCGGCCTGTGAGTATTTTGTGACCATAAGCTTGATGACCTACATCCCAAATGAGTAGGTCCTTAGGTGTGTTAAAAACATAATGAATGGCAATAGTCAATTCTATCACCCCAAGACTTGCACCCAGGTGGCCTTCTTTTACCGAAACAATGGAGATGATAAATTCTCTTAGCTCTTTAGCAAGTTCAGCGAGCTGTGACGTCTTTAAACACCTTAAATCATCTGGTGTTTCAATGTTATTAAGTAAACCTTTTTTCACCACGTAAAAATACATGATATCTTTGAACATTCGGTGTTGGGATGTTGTCATGAAATACCATTGTCAATTTTGTGCCTTAGACTTTAAGAATTTCAACGAGCTTTTTTGAAGATGAGATGACAAAAAAGTTAAAATTTTAAACAGTTTTTAAAATTTAAGGCTATTCCGTATTTTTGAAAAAAATTGCTTACATCACAATAGATGTATTTTTCACTTTAACCATTCTCTACGATGAAAAGATTATTACGCTTCTGTGCTATTGTCATAGCTACTACCTCGCTTGGTCTATCAGCCCAAACATCTTTACAAGATGCACAATACGGTGACTTAGTCCTAAACTACTTAGATACGAATAAAGAACAATACAACTTGAAGGAGAGTGATATTAGCAATCTCTTGCTGCTGAGTGAATCATATTCACGTAGTACAGAGATTAACCATTACTACATCAACCAAGCACATCAGAATATTAAAATTTTCAATGCTATTTCTAGTGCTGCCATAAAAGATGGCAAAGTGTTTTATTTTGCCAATCGCTTTGTTGGAAATGTAGACGAAAAAATTAATTCCACCTCACCAGCGGTTTCCCCTGAGGAAGCTATTGTAGCTGCTGCGGAGCATTTTAATTTAGGGCAGGTGGCATCCCTAGAACAATTAGAGTTGGTAGGTAAACGATTTGTTTTTAACAACGCTGGAATTTCCGCTCAAGACATCCCTGTGGAATTAGTTTTTGTATCAACGGGAGATACCTTAACTCTAGCTTGGGATTTACTTATTTACAAACGCGATAATTCTAATTGGTGGAGCGTGCGGGTAGATGCCATAAGTGGAACCATACTTGAAGCTAACGACCTAATCCTGACCTGTAATTTTGATCATAAAGGTGAAGACGCTTTATCGCATCATCACGCAGAAGATTTTAACATAGACTTATTTACAAGATCGTATTCATCCATGCCAGAAATGGTAGATGGTTCTCGTTACAACGTGTTTCCATTACCTGTAGAAAGTCCAAACCATGGTAATAGACAAATTGTAACCAGTCCTGCCAGTACGGTGGCTTCACCCTTTGGATGGCACGACACTGATGGTATTTTAGGACCAGAACATACCATAACACGAGGTAATAATGTATTGGCTAAAGAAGATGTAGATGGTTTTAATGAGCAAGGCGGAATCGGGTATGCTCCAGATGGTGGGCAGTCCTTGGTTTTTGACTACCCTATAGATTTTAGCTTGTCACCATTAGATTATCAAGATGCGGCTATTACCAATTTGTTTTACGTCAATAATATGATGCATGATATTTGGTATGCCTACGGTTTTGATGAGGAATCTGGGAATTTTCAAGAGACCAACTACCTTACTGGATTAGGGCTTGGAAATGACTTTGTTTTGGCGGATGCCCAAGATGGTAGTGGCTTTAATAACGCTAATTTTGGTACGCCTCCAGATGGTTCCAATCCTAGAATGCAAATGTTTTTATGGTCGCCTCCAGGAGGTGGCAATGCTGGCGATAGGCTAAGTATATTAAACGGAAACCTTACTGGTGAATACCCTGGTGTAGGTGCCGGATTTGGTGCCGATTTATCGCCAACAGTGCCTGTCACAGGAGAATTGGCCTTAGTCATTGACCCTATTGGAGACCCTAATGATGCCTGTGATATCATCTTAAATGCTGGGGCTTTAAATGGTAAGATTGCTGTTCTTACGCGCGGAAATTGTCAGTTTGGAACAAAGGTCTTAGCCGCTCAAAATGCAGGCGCTATTGGAGCTATTGTTGTTAACAATGAACCTGCTGCACCAATAGTAATGGGACCTGGAGCCGATGGAGATGCCGTTACTATTCCATCAATGATGATTACTCAAGCTATAGGAAACCTTTTAATATCTAATTTGAATTCTGGTCAAACAATAAACGCATCATTACAAGGGCCTGATTTAACAGGGTTTATTGATGGTGACTTTGATAATGTTATTGTAGCGCATGAGTATGGCCATGGAATTTCAAACAGACTTGCGGGAGGCCCTCAAGTAGCCAATTGCTTGTTCAATGATGAACAGATGGGTGAAGGATGGTCAGATTGGTTTGGATTGATAATTACAATGACGGAAAATGATTTGCCTGAAGATGGAAGAGGCGTAGGTACATTTGCTATAAGCCAACCAACTACAGGAGGCGGTATAAGACCAGCTCGCTACAGTACCGATTTTGGTATTAATCCAGCGACCTATGATGACTCTAATTTCTTGGCACAGCCTCATGGCATCGGATTTGTCTGGGCAACCATACTCTGGGATTTAACTTGGGCTTATATAGATAAATATGGCTTTGATCCAGACTTGTATAATGGTACTGGAGGGAATAATCGCATCATGCAATTGGTGATTGATGGTTTAAAACTACAGCCTTGTCAACCTGGATTTGTAGATGGTAGAGACGCGCTTTTAGCTGCAGATTTGGCCACAACTGGCGGAGCCGATCAATGTATGATCTGGGAGATTTTCGCAGCGCGAGGGCTTGGTTTTAATGCCCAGCAAGGTTCTTCACTTGACCGCGCAGATCAAGTTGAAGATTTTTCCCTACCTCCAAGTGATGATCCTACTTTAGCTAATTGCTCTAGTTTGAGTGTTGATGAATTTGAGGCGCAAAACTTAAGTGTTTACCCAAATCCAACGCAAACAGAACTATTTATTGAGACCAAACAGAGTCTTGGCGATGTTAGTATAAAACTAACTGATATTAATGGAAGAGTTGTATATGCATCGAATGATAACTTATTTGACACACTTTCTATTAATACTTCGAATCTAAATTCAGGGCTTTATATTTTAACCATAACTGGCGATAAATTTACGTATAACCATAAAATCGTTAAGAACTAAGTGCTATATTAGTTTCGTATGATTAGACCCTACGACGACAATTATTTCATGCGAAAAGCACTTGAGGAAGCTGAAGCCGCATTTGAAAAAGGTGAAGTGCCTGTGGGTGCAGTTATTGTTGTTGAGGACAGGATTATTGCCAGAAGCCACAATTTAACAGAGCTATTGAATGATGTAACGGCACATGCCGAAATGCAAGCTATTACGGCAGCCTCAAATTTCTTGGGTGGCAAATATCTTCATAATTGTACCCTGTATGTAACTTTAGAACCATGTCAAATGTGTGCTGGTGCACTTTATTGGAGTCAAATCGATAAATTGGTTTTTGGAGCCTCAGATCAGACTAGAGGTTTCAGGGCCATGGGAACGCAGTTGCATCCTAAAACCAAGGTTATTGAAGGTGTAATGGCAGAAGAAGCATCCGAATTAATGCGGCGATTTTTCATTCAAAAGAGGAATTTAAATTAAGTCAAAAAAAACGCCTAGCTCTGTGCTAGGCGTTGAAACTTCAATAAAGTATATCTTAAAGGAGGCTTACATTAGCGGCAACCATTCCTTTGCGTCCTTCTTCTTCTGTGTACTCAACATTATCGCCTTCACGCAATTCTAAACCATTTAGATTAGATACGTGTACGAAGATGTCTTTTCCTGTTTCTTCGTTTGTAATGAAACCAAATCCTTTGGAGTCATTGAAAAATTTAACTGTTCCAGTCATTGTAAATAAATAAAAATTAAAATACAAAGGTAGTCTAATTAATGCACTCTTTTGTTAAGAAATTGTATTATTTTATAATCCTGTGACTTAAAATACGGAATGGATGTGTTAGAAGTCAGCGGCTTATAGCTGTTAGGAATGGATGTTTATTACAACTTATTCTCTTTTTGGGATTCACGCATTTTGTCAAGATTTTCTTGAGTTAGCATGTAATCCTTAAAACTTTTGTCTTTCCAGCGGTAGTATGAGAATAAAGGAAATACAACAAAAAAAAGTCCTGCTACACCAAAACCAATTAACTTCTGGCTATAATCAACCTCCAATACATAGCCGCAAAGAATACTTGCCAATGCGGCAATAAATGCTATGATAGTTATCTGCTTTATCCAATTCATGATGTAAAATTAATCAATTCTCGGCGGTAAGCTGTTAACAGCTTAGATTTAGACACAAATCCGTAATATTTTTTATCCTTGATAACAGGAAGGTTCCAAGCTCCAGAGTCCTGAAATTTTTTCATAACAACCTCCATGGAATCACTGTCATATTGAATGTATTCAGGAGGCTTATGCATAAATGTTTCAACCGTTGTAGAATTGTATAGGGATTGGTCAAACATCACGGTCCTTATGTCATCCAATAAAATAATGCCAATAAAATTTCTCTTACTGTCCGTAACAGGGAAGAGGTTTCGGCTAGATTTTGCTACACCTTTAAGCAACATCTCACCTAAGGTCATTTCGGGTCTGAGCTGAATAAAATCTTTCTCAATAACAGAATCGAGATTCATTAAGGTCAATACACTCTTGTCCTTGTCTTGGGTGAGAAGTGCACCCTTTTCCAGCAACTCCTTGGTATAAATAGTATGATCTAAAGTGTTTTTGTTAATAATAAAGGACATGGAAGCAGTTATCATTAGAGGTACAAATAACTCGTAGCCTCCAGTAATTTCGGCAATTAAAAAAATCGCGGTTAAAGGCGCATGGAGCACACCAGCTATAAGTCCCGCCATTCCTATAAGTGTAAAATTAGCCTCAGACACAGAAAAACCCAACCCAGTGTTGTTAATGATTTTGGCCACGACATTGCCTAAGGCACCACCCATGACAAGCGTTGGAATGATAATACCACCGGTGCCGCCAGCAGCAAATGTAGTGGTCATAGCAATGGCTTTAAAGATAGTAATACCTATCAAAAGGGTTATGACTACCCATATATTATCCAGGTAAGCATCAAATGGTGTACTGCCCAAAGCTCTGAGGTCATTGCCCAACATGAGGTCATTGATAAACCCGAAGCCTTCACCATAAAGCGGTGGAATAAAATATAGCATGACACCAATGGCAAGACCACCAATGAGTAATTTTTGCCTTGGTGATTTCAGTTTGTTAAAAAGTGCCGTAATAGAAAAATAAATTTTAGAAAAGTAAATGGAAGCTATGCCAGTACCAATGCCTAAGACCACATAGAACAAAGTGTCTTTAATGGCAAACTTTTCGGTTACCGTAAAGTCGAACAAAACGCTATTACCCAGAAAAAAATAGGAAGTGATAACGGATGAAACGGATGCAATTAAGAGCGGTAATAATGAAGCAAAGGTTAAATCCAGGCTAAATACTTCAATTGCAAAAATAATAGCAGCAATGGGCGATTTAAAAATGGAGGCTATGGCGCCAGCTGCTGCACAACCTATAAGTAAGCTCCGCGTTTTTCTATCTGTGTGCAGTAAGCCACCAAGAGTAGAACTTACCGCAGAGGAAGATGCTATTGCAGGTCCTAATAATCCTACAGACCCTCCAAAACCAACAGTTAACGGAGCTGTAATTACAGGGAAATACATGTTGTGCCTATTTATAATGCCATTGCGTTTTGACAGTGCGTATAATATCGAAGGAATGGCGTGTCCACTAGGCCTTTTAGCAATATATTGCACAAAAAGATAGACGAGCAATAGGCCAATAATTGGAAGTATAAAATAGATGCTATTTTGAGATAGAATGATACCTTTTTCGAGTATGGCTTGAATTCCAAAGGTGATATTCTTGATAAATACCGAAATCAAACCAGCCAACAACCCGATAATTAAGCTTAATAAAAACACAAAATTTTTCTCTGAGATATGGCGATATCTCCAAATGAGGATGCGCTTAAACAGGGTTGACTTTGCCATAGGATAAAACTAACAAAAAATCCTGCCACTTGGCAGGATTAAAGTTTTACGGTTGTATGTCTAGTTTCAAATGCAATTCCTGCAACTGTTTGGTATCTAAAGGGGCAGGTGCGTCTATCATAACATCGCGACCAGAATTGTTTTTTGGAAAAGCGATAAAATCCCTAATAGTCTCTTGGCCGCCTAAAATAGCTACAAGCCGATCTAAACCAAAGGCAATACCACCATGTGGTGGTGCGCCATATTCAAAGGCATCCATTAAAAACCCAAATTGTGCTCTGGCTTCGTCATCTGAGAACCCGAGGTGTTTAAGCATAATGGCTTGGGTAGCTTTGTCATGTATTCTAATAGAACCACCACCAATTTCGTTGCCATTTAATACCAAGTCATAGGCATTGGCCTTAACTTCTCCTGGTTTGGTATCCAACAATTCCAATTGCCCTGGTTTTGGCGACGTGAATGGATGGTGCATAGCATGGTAGCGCTCAGTCTCTTCATCCCATTCCAGTAAAGGGAAATCAACAACCCAAAGTGGTGCGAATTCGTTAGGCTTTCTGAGGCCTAAACGCTCAGCGAGCTCCATACGCAAGGCACTCAATTGAGCTCTTACTTTGTGCGTCTCGCCAGATAAAACACAAATAAGATCTCCTGGCTGAGCACCTGTAATTTTTGCCCATTGGGCCAAATCTTCCTGGTCATAAAATTTATCAACGGAAGACTTAAAGCTACCGTCCTCGTTGCAGCGACAGTACACCATGCCCAAAGCACCTATTTGTGGTCGTTTTACCCAATCGATAAGTTTATCAATCTCTTTGCGTGTAAAACTATTGCCGCCAGGTACCGCAATACCTACGACGAGTTCGGCAGAATTAAATACCTTGAAATCTTTATGCTGCGCTACAGCATTAAGTTCGCCAAATTGCATGCCAAAACGGATGTCTGGTTTGTCATTGCCATAAAGCCTCATGGCTTCATCATAGGTCATTCTTGGAAATTTGGCAACATCAATGCCGTGCGTTTCCTTAATCAAATGCCTCGTAAGACCTTCAAAAGTGTCCAGGATATCTTCCTGTTCCACAAAAGCCATTTCACAGTCGATTTGGGTGAATTCTGGTTGGCGATCGGCCCTAAGATCTTCATCCCTAAAGCATTTCACTATTTGGAAATATTTGTCCATACCACCTACCATAAGGAGCTGCTTGAATGTTTGCGGCGACTGTGGCAAGGCATAGAATTGACCTTCGTTCATACGTGATGGCACCACAAAATCCCTTGCGCCTTCAGGAGTTGATTTTATTAAATAAGGTGTTTCTATTTCTATAAAGCCTTGCGCAGAAAGATAATTTCTTACGGCTTGCGTTACCTTATGTCTAAAAATTAGGCTGTCCTTAACTAGGTTGCGCCTAATGTCAAGGTAGCGATATTTCATTCGTAATTCGTCTCCACCATCGGTATTGTCTTCAATAGTAAATGGAGGTAATAGCGATTTATTTAAAATCGTTAATTCGGACACAAGAACTTCAATGGAACCTGTTGGTATATTAGGGTTTTTTGAAGCGCGCTCTACAACGGTCCCAGTCACCTGAATCACAAATTCCCTACCTAGTTTTTGAGCCTTCGCCATTAAAGCCTCCGATGAGCGTTCCTCATCAAAGTATAATTGGGTAATGCCATAACGGTCTCTAAGGTCAACGTAGATCATAAAACCTTTGTCTCTTACACCTTGCACCCAGCCTGAAAGTGTAACCTCTGTATTGATATGTGTGGCCCTAAGTTCGCCACAAGTATGACTTCTGTACATGACTAATTATTAAGGCTGCAAATTTAAGCAACTTGGGCTATTAACACTAAAAAAAGCCTTGACAATTGTCAAGGCTTTTGCTTTATCCCAAAAATGGGAATTAAATTAAAGACGTTTCAGGAGAAAGGTCTTCTTCTGTGCTTTTAGTTTCGGTTGTGCCTGAGAATTTACGCTTCAACCACATTTTAAATTTAGTAGATAAAAAGAACAAAATAGGAACCACTACAAGGGTTAAAAAGGTTGCAACCAAAAGACCATAGATTACGGTCCACGCTAAAGGTCCCCAGAAAATCACATTGTCACCACCAATATATATTTTGGGGTCAAAATCACTAAAAAGCGTAAAGAAATTAATATTAAGTCCAATGGCTAGAGGAATTAATCCTAGGATGGTAGTTATCGCTGTTAAGAGTACAGGTCTGAGACGTGCTTTTCCTGCTTTTACCACACATTCAAATAGGTCCTTTACAGGAAGATAATCAGAGTCATCAATATCAAGAGCCGCTTTCCTGCGGTCAACCAGTAGTTGCGCATAATCCAAAAGCACTACACCGTTATTTACAACGATACCTGCTAAGGAGATAATACCCATCATGGTCATCATTATAACAAATGAGGCACCTGTTATTACAATGCCGCCGAATACGCCTATTAAACTTAGAAAAATGGCCATCATGATAATGGCTGGTTTTGAGACCGAATTAAATTGGAAAATGAGAATAAAGAAAATTAATCCAAGTCCTTTAAAAAAGGCACCCATTAAAAAGGCTTGTTGTTTGTTTTGTTCTTCTATTTGACCTGTATAGTCAATTTTTATATCTCCAGGTAGATCTGTAAACCCTTTCATTTCGGTTTTTATTTGATCAACAACGGCGGCTGCATCAACAAAGCCTGGCGCTAAAGCAGAATACACCGTAACGACACGTTTGGTGTCTCTGTGTTTAATGGCACTAAATCCAGAAGTATTGCTTTGACGTGCTAAAGCTGATACTGGAATGGCTTTAATTTGTCCTGACGCCATGTCCCTAAAGGTGATGTTCTGATTGAATAGAGCACTTTTGTTATAGCGAATGTCTTCGTTAAAGCGGACATAAATATCGTAATCGTCGCCATCTTCTTTATAGATACCTGCTTTGGATCCAAATAAGGCATTTCGCAGTTGCATACCTACTTGGCCTACGCTAACACCAAGCTCACCAGCTTTTTCACGATCAACCTCAACCTTCATGGACGGTTTGTCCTTATTAACGTCAATCTTTAATTCATCAACCCCAGGAACATTTCTTGAATTGATAAAACGACGCATTTGTTCTGCGGTTGCAATCAATTCGTCATAATTGTCACCTTCCAACTCAATATTTATAGGTGCTCCCGCAGGCGGCCCAGCGGCATCTTTTTCTACTGAAATTAGAACACCAGGATAAACTCCTGTTAAAGCCTCCTGAACTTTTTGGCGCAGCAGTTCACTATCCTTACCACGTCTATATTTATACTGACGCATAGTGGCTGTAATCTTTCCGCGATGTGGCATTTCGGCTTGCGAGCCACCATCGGTTTGTGGATTTCCAGCGCCCTCACCGACCTGAGATACAACAGCTTCGACCATAAAGTTGTAGCCGTCGTCCATGTACTCATCGGCATTTAAGATATCATAAACACGTTGCTCAATTTCCTTGGTAATGGCATTGGTTTTTTTTATGTCTGTACCTTCTGGATACTCAATATAGACGATAATCTGGTTGGGCTTATTGTCTGGAAAGAATTCAACCTGTGTGCGTTGTGAAGCTATTGAGGCACCAAATCCTCCAAAAGCGATAAATAGTAAAATGACCGTACCAACAGCAATACCTATAGGTCTCCATCCGCTCAATGCCGTTCTTAAGGTTGTTTCGTAGACACTTTCTAGCCAAGTTAAAGTACGCCTTTGAAAATAATTGGCCGCTCTTCTTAACATCAAACGATAAACCCAAAGCATTATGGCTGTAAAAACCATTACTCCTCCTAACCCTCGATAAGGGCCACCGAAAAGCAGAATGATTAAACCTATTCCTCCAACAATGGAAGATATGGTAATGATACGTTTTAAAGGCATTTCCTTGTCTTCTGTAGTCATAAATTGAGAGACCAAAACAGAATTGAAAAAAATAGCTACAAATAAGGATGAGCCCAAGACTACCGATAGTGTTACAGGGAAATAAATCATAAATTGCCCAAACAATCCGGGCCATAAACCAAGAGGTACAAAGGCTGCTACCGTTGTGACTGTAGATATAATTATAGGAAACGCAATCTCACCAATGCCTTTTTTAGCAGCCTCTACACGAGAGAGGCCTTCCTCATCCATAAGGCGGTAGACGTTTTCAACCACAACGATACCGTTATCTACCAGCATTCCAAGTCCCATAATAAGACCAAAAAGAATCATGGTGTTTAAGGTGTAACCCAAGGCATTAAGTATCATGAGGGACATGAACATAGACATAGGGATTGCAAAACCAACAAATAGTGCATTTTTAAAGCCTAAAAAGAACATGAGTACCGTAACCACCAATATGATACCAAAAATGATGTTATTGACGAGGTCATCAACCTGGCTAATGGTTTTATCTGATAGGTCATTGGTTATCGTGACTTCCAAATTTTTAGGAAAGTAATTTTCTTGAGCAGCTTTAACAATGGTTTTGATTTTTTCTGCTGCCGCAACCATGTTTTTTCCAGAACGTTTTTTAACATCTAGCATTACCACCTTTTTACCATCTTTTCTGGCATAAGTGGTTTTGTCTTTTTCTTTGAAGGTTACTGTTGCTAAATCTCTAAGGTATATGGGCTGGTCATTTTCAGATTTGACCACAAAATTGTAAAGGTTTACAGGCTCATCAATCTCACCAAGAATTCTAATTGTTCGCCGTTGGCCACTGGCAATGAGGTTTCCTGCTGAGGTTGTAACATTACCACGATTAATGGCGTTGATAATATCATCAAAGCTCACCTGCATTGCAGTCATTTTATACACATCTACGGCAACCTCTACTTCCTTTTCTTGAGCTCCTCTAATATCTGCTTGCTTAATTTCCAATAAATCCTCGATGTCATCTTGAAGGTATTCAGCAAAATCCTTTAATTTTTGAACAGGGTAATCTCCTGTGAGATTAATGTTTAAAATGGGCAACTCTTCTGATAGACTAAGGTCAAAAACATTAGGATCTACCTTGGCACCGTTAAAGGTGGGCCAATCTTCGCCAGCGGTTTCGGTATCAATCTCATCTTTTACCAATTGCTTGGCCACTTCAACATCCATATCATCATCAAACTCCACAACAATAAGAGAATAATCTTCTTGGGATGTTGAGATAATCTCTACAACATTGCTAATGGTCTTTAGTTTATCCTCTAAAGGGTCCGTTATGAGTTTTTCTATATCTTCTGCCGTGTTACCTGGATACAGGGAGCTGATATATATTTTTGTTTCCTTTATTTCAGGAAAATCCTCTCTAGGCATACTAAAATAGGCCGTTATTCCTAAAATGAGTATAAAGGCCATTAGCACATACATAGTGGTTTTGTTGCTTATAGCCCAAGAGGATAACTTAAATTCCTTATCTATATTTTTTTTCTTTTTAGCCATGTGGATAATTCTTTTGCTTAAGCCTTAGTCTCAATTTTTACACGTTGCCCGTTTTTAACGCTACGTGCACCTTCTTTAATTAACTGCATGTCCGTGGTTATACCCGATAAGACTTCAATAACATCATCTTGTGTTTTCCCTGTGGTAATATCTACACGTTGTACAGTACCGATATTGTTTTTAACATCTTTAAGTATATAGACATACTGAGCGCCTTCGGCATCTTCAGAAATTATACTCTGAGGTATCAAAATGGCTTCCTTGTTGGAATAGTCGTTTATTTTCAATCTCGCCGTTAGGTTAGGTTTTATGTTAGGGTCTTGTTCTGTTACAGGAATTTCTACGACGTAGGTTCTGTTCGCCGGATTGATATAATCGCTGGCCTGCCTTACGGTAGATGACATACGCTTTCCTAAAACGGGAAATTCTATATCTACCCTTTTGCCTTGGGTGACATCAGCTATGTAGCGCTCTGGCACGTCAGTTTCAATATACATGTTACTTAAATTAACTAATCGCATAAGTGACAGTCCTGCCGCTACTAAATTGCCTTGTTCAATGAAAATCTCATCGATAGTGCCAGCAAATGGAGCCGTTACACGTGTTTTATCGAGCTGTTGTTTCATTTGATTGATAGCTTCAGTTTGTGCCTCATAGTTGGACTTTGCCTGTAGGTACTGTATTTCGCTCCCTATATTTTGTTCCCATAAGCGTTTTTGACGCTCAAAGGTGGTCTTTGCAAGGTCTTTTTGAATTTCCATCTGCGCAATCTGTTGCGATAGACCGCCATCATCAATTTTTGCAAGGATTTGTCCTTTGTATACCTTTTGGCCTTCCTTAACAAAAACATTGCTAAGAAGGCCATTAAATTCAGAACTTATTGTAACAACGCTTTTTGTTGTGACATTACCTTGAAGTTCTATATAGTGATTGAAGACTTCAGCTTGTGATTTAATGGCGGTAACTAAAGGAAGCTTACTATTTTCATCGAGCACGGCAATGCGATCGTTTACTAGTTTTAATTGCTTGGAGATTTCTTGCTGATCTTTATAGAGTTCGTTCTTTTTCGCTTTTAAGGAGTCTAAGTTTTTTGAATTTAGGACCTGTTCTAAACTTATCTGTGACGCATCAATGGTTTTTTCCTCGCCGCATGATACAAGAACCGTAAGAGTTGTTGCTAAAAGAATATATTGAAATTTCATGACTTTCGTTTTTCTGGATGATATGTTAATTATTGGGTTGGTTTAAAACTGTTTCAAGTTCTGTTTTGTTAGTGATAACGTTGAGCATTGATTGTAAATACTCTGACTGTGCATTGTATAACTGTGTTTGCGCTTGTCGTAATTCGAAACTAGACCCGATACCTTCAAAAAATTTGGTTTCGTTTTTCTTTTCAATACGCTCAGCGAGTTTTAAGTTTTGTTTTTTAACCTCATAATCTTCAATGGAAAATTGGTAATCGCTTTTGGCTCTTGCTATCTTCAATCGTATTTGCTGTTCGAGTTCCGTGAGATTTTCTTCTGCAATTTCTAATTGTATTTTGGCTTTCTGTGTTTTTGCAGAACGTCCTAAGGAACTGAAGATGGGAATATTGAGGTTAAAGCCAAATGCTGAAAAACCTGCCCAGTTTTGGTCGGAGTCTAAAAACGTAAAATCGTTACTAAAGCCCAAGTAGCCACCATTAATAAAGCCAGTTAATTGAGGTAGTGCCTTGCTTTTTTCTAGTTTCACCATGAGTTCTTTGGACGTTCTGTCGTTCTCTGCGATGATGTAGTCTATGTTATTGTCTATATCTTCTTCAACATTAAGAAGATCTAGAACGATGTTAGCTTCAGCAAGATTTTCCAAGTTGTCTGTCAATACGGTGTTGGCGTTGACATCTATTCCCAAGGTGATATTGAACATTTGATAGGCTATAGTCTTTAACCGTGTTGCGTTCTTTAATTGACTTTCTATGCCCGAAAGCGTTATTTGCAATTGTTCTACGCTTTCTTCTTCTTCAAGTCCGTTTTCGTAAATTTTCTGGGTTTCATAAAGGTTTTTTTTCAGAACATCCCTATTTTTTCTTAAAATGGACTCGCTCTCCACGGCCAATAGAACATTGCCGTAGGCGTTTATGACGTTTTTTCTAACCTCAAGCTCTGTTTTCTCTTGAGCATTTTTAGAAATTTCCAAAAACACCTTTACCGATTGTAAACCCACAATGTAAGAGCCATCGAAAATAAGTTGATTAAGTGTAGCCGTAGCATTGACATTCTGCTCTGTTCCAAAGATGACCTCTTGAAATTCACCAGGCTCACCACCTAAAAACTCTGCAGGGACCACAGAGACTTGTTGCTTTAGGAAGTTTTGATAATTGATATTCCCATCAATTTGGGGTAGTCCTGTAGCTATGGTTTCCCACTTTTGTTCTTCTGCAGCTTCTACGTCTCTTACGGCATTTTTAATGTTTCTGTTGTTTTCTAGTGCAAAGGCAATAGCCTCTTCTAGACTGAAGCTTTGATTAACCTCTTGGGCCAGGCCTAAACCGCAAACAGAAACGCTTAGAAGAAATACGATTAATTTTTTCATTGATTAGTTTGATTTGTTGATGAAATTATTGAGTATGGCCATTCCCTTATCTGTTACAATAGCTCTTAAGTGATATTCGAGATAGCTTTCGGTTAGGTATTCCATTTGAAATAACTCAGGAGGGAAAAACATACTGTCTTTTATACCTGTCATTCCCATAAAATACATGCGCGAAATAAAATCAATGTCTATACTATCTCTAAATAAGCCAGTTTCAACACCATGTCTTAAACTGTCTTCAACAGAAGAGTGCATTTTTTCAAACTGTTTAAGGTTCAGTTGCTTATGAATCTGCGGATAATATTTTTTAAGCTGATACTGTGGTGATGCTTTTTCATTTTTTAAATGATGCATCACAAATAATTTGATGGCGTACAATTCCTCAATGGGATTTGGAGCCTTATCACTGATTTCATCTATTCCCGTACAGATTGTATCAAACAAATGAAATGTTACGGCTTCGACCAGCTTTGTTTTATTGGGGAAATGAACGTAAATGGTCTTTTTGGAAATTCCTAAAGCATTGGCAATATCATCCATGGTAACACTTTTGAAACCTAGATTGAGGAATAACTCCGACGATGTATGTATAATTTTTTCTTTCATTTGAGCTCGCAAAACTACACATGGAAACTTTAAAAACAAAAAAAGTTTCCATAGTTTTAATAGTAATTTAACATTACTAACATTGCCTTTAAATATGGGAGATACCCTATTTTTGTCTTATGCAAAACATAGATAAATACCAAAAAAGCCTAATAAAGTTCTTAGAAGCTCATGCTCAGCCACGGGAGCCTGAAAACCTTTATAATCCCATTAATTATATTTTACACTTAGGTGGAAAACGCTTAAGGCCCACCTTAACACTCATGTCCTGTGATTTATGCGGTGGAGACTTAGAAGCTGCTTTACCCGCCGCTTTGTGCGTTGAGGTTTTTCATAATTTTACATTGATTCATGACGATATCATGGACGATGCACCTCTGCGACGTGGCAAAAAAACAGTCCATGAGAAATGGGATGTCAATACCGGTATTTTATCTGGAGATGCCATGTTGATATTGGCGTACCAATTATTGGAGGATTATCCTGCAGATAAATTTAAATCCTTAACAAGTCTTTTCAGTAAAACGGCAATTGAAGTCTGTGAAGGGCAGCAATACGACATCGACTTTGAGACGCGTAATGATGTTACCATACCCAACTATTTAAAAATGATAGAATATAAGACAGCCGTTTTGGTTGGGGCAGCCATGCAAATGGGAGCGATTGTTGCAGGTGCTTCTAGTAAGGACCAAAAAGCGCTTTATGATTTTGGTAGAAATTTAGGCATAGCATTTCAGCTTCAGGATGATTATCTCGATGCTTTCGGTGATCCTGAGACTTTTGGAAAGCAGGTTGGTGGCGATATCATGGAAAACAAAAAAACCTATCTCTATCTCAAGGCTTTGGAATTTTCAGAAACCAACAACAAAAATAATCTGTTACAATGGTATAGTAGCCAACCAAAGGACCCAGAGGAAAAGGTGCAGGCCGTTAAAGCACTATTTGCAGCATCTGGAGCAAAGCAGGCTACACTGGATGCTGTTAAGCATTATACTGATAAAGCTTTTACCGTACTTAATGAGCTCTCGTTTTCCGACGATAAAAAAGCCATTTTAAAACAGTTTGGTACTATGCTTATGACAAGAAATGTCTAATGAACTTGCCTCAAACATTCAGTGCCTTAATAAGCGAAGCACAATCGCACGAATTGTATGAAAAACTAGTGCTACAACTTAATAAGGATTTGCATTATGCCAATATTGATTTATCGTTTGAGAAACAGGTCCTTCCAACCTCATTAAAGCTATTGTTGCAAGAAGTCGTCTACAAACTTATCAATGAGAAGTTCATGGATTATCTCAATTTATTATATATAGTTGATGTTTCGGAAAAAAAGGTAAAAGGACTTGATGAGATGGACACTTTTAAACTGTCGGAAGCGGTAACATTTTTAATTTTACAGCGCGAATGGCAAAAGGTATGGTTTAAAGCAAAATATTCTACTTAGTAAAGAACGGCTAAAACCAAAATCTAACAAAAGGCATCCAAGCTTCTGGCTGTATACTTTTATCGCTATCATAAAGCACATCGTATCTAATACCAAAAGTAACTGAACCCGAACGATAGCCAAGTCCAAGGAATAAAGCTGGATACCAATAGTCTTCATCTAAATTGCTAACCACCTGTTGATCAAAATCTCTACTTACGTGTAGTTGTTCAAATTCCGTTGATACCTGAAGGCCAGGAATGGGATTAAACAAACCAAAGACACTTCCGCCTAAAACGGTTGATTTAAAAAAATCGCGTTGCGAACTGTATTGCCCATTAAGCCCAACACCAACAGAGACATACGGACTTAACCTGTACATAGCGCTGGGCGCCAGCATTCCCGCAAAAAAACCATCGCCAAAATTGAGGCCTATGCCACCACCAAAGCTTACCTTATCCCAGAATGATGAAGAGAAGCTTGACATGTCTTGGGCTCTTAAATGCGAAGAGCCAAGCAACGCAGGCAGAAGAAACAATAAGAACAATTTGAAAATTTTTGTTTTAAGAAAGGCCATAGATTTACTTGTGTTTTTAAGAGTGTTATAAATATAATAAAAGCCCAGCTATATTTGCTAAAAGTTGTATTTTTGGAGAAATTTTGTTGAAACGTCCACAGCGGAAAAAATAATGGATAAATATTCCTTTCTCAACGCAGCACATACAGCATACTTTGCTGATTTATACGACCAATACCTAAAAAATCCAGACCTAGTAGAGCCAAGTT